>JBJTMW010000183.1:0-4875 GCA_046070715.1 Aquirufa sp.
TGCAAAAGACCGCAGACATTCCTTTTGAGGAATCCTTTGGAACGGTAATTACCGAAAGAATTGTGGACCTTTTGAGTCTAGTCGTTTTAGTCGGGATCACCTTTATATTCGAGTGGAAACCTTTGCAACAGAGCCTATTCCCTACCCTACATTTACCATCCGGCATCTTACTTATCACGGCTTCCATGCTGGGCTTAATCGGTTTAGGTGTGTTGTGGAAGTTCAAAGATTTTCTCCAAAACATTGGCGCCGAATCAAAGGTGGGTAAAATGATCCTGGGTTGGGTCGCTGGAATTGGAAGCATTCGTCACCTAGCGCAACCTGGCAAATTCATCGGTTATAGTGTGGGAATTTGGTTGTGCTATTATTTGAGCACTTATACGCTGTTTCTAGCTTTCCCAAACAGTGAAAACCTAGGCTTGAGTGCGGCATTGACCGTTTTAGTGATGGGCACCTTTGGGATGGCCACTCCTACCCAAGGAGGAATAGGCGCCTACCACAGCTTGGTCGCGTCCGCTTTTGTATTTTATTCCTTATCCTACAAAGAGGGCTTTATGTTAGCCACCTTTTTCCACGGAACTCAAATGATTACCCTGTTGTTATTGGGTGGATTTAGTTTTATTTTAACCTTATTTTTACCCAAAATTAGCGCACGTGTCGAACAGAACTGAACATAAAATTGTCACTTTAACCCAGGGAATCGAGATTCGCAAACAATGGAAAGCGAACGGAGATAAAGTCGTTTTCACAAACGGTTGCTTCGATATTTTGCATTTGGGCCACGTGGATTATTTGGAAAAATCGAGTGAATTTGGCACTCAAATGATCGTAGCCGTCAATTCAGATGCCTCGGTTCGTACCCTAGAGAAAGGTGTCGAAAGACCGGTGAATTCGGAATATGCCAGAGCCCGCTTGATCGCAGCTTTGGGTTTTGTTTCGATGGTCATTATTTTTGGGGAGTCGACCCCTTTGGAACTCATTCAATCCCTCAGCCCAGACGTACTCGTAAAGGGTGACGATTATACGGTTGAAACGATTGTGGGGGCCAAAGAAGTGATAGCAGCCGGCGGCGAAGTAAAAACTATCGCGCTCGTGCCCGATTATTCCACTACTAAAATCATTCAAAAACTTAAACAATAAACCCATGTATTTCATTGCCATTCTTTTCGGAGTCGCCGGTATGCTTATCTCTTGGCGACTAAAATCTAAGTTCAAAACTTACTCCCAAACCCCTATTCAAAGTAATTTATCCGGCCACGAAATCGCCGAGCGAATGCTGGCAGACCACGGCATCACGGATGTGCGTGTGATCTCGGTAGAGGGTCAATTAACGGACCACTATAATCCAGCAGACAAAACGGTGAACTTAAGTGCGGATGTGTACCACGGGCGCAACGCCGCGGCCGCAGCTGTCTCCGCTCACGAATGCGGTCACGCTGTACAACACGCCAGAGCCTATGCTTTCCTACAATTCCGAAGCGCCATGGTTCCCATGCTCAGCATCGCGAACGGCTTCATGCCCATCTTATTGATGATCGGAATGATGATTCTTTATTCAACTGGGAATAGCACTTTATTGGCGGTAGGCGTCGCCCTTTTCGCAATGGCGACTTTATTTAGCTTTGTCACTCTACCAGTCGAATTCGACGCTTCCAACCGAGCGTTAAACTGGATCAAAGAAAAAGGAATCGTTACACCCACAGAATACGCGATGTCGAAAGATGCGCTTTGGTGGGCCGCGATGACCTATGTAGTTGCCGCGCTGGGTATGTTAGCGCAGTTGCTGTATTATTTGAATTTGTTGGGTGGGAGAAATCGAGATTAGATTATAGAGTAGAGAGTAGAGAGTATAGATTATAGATTATAGAGTAGAAATCTGGTAACAAAAAAGGGAGCGAATGCTCCCATTTTTGTTTAAGTCCAAAGGAAAAAAGTCCGAATTAAAACCATCTATACTCTCTACTCTATTATCTATGCTCTATTATCTACATTAAGTTTCGACTTCCTAAAACTATACCCAAAATAAATAACCACCCCCGCTAAGCACCAGTACATAAAGCGCTCCCAGTTCGTGGAACCCATTTGAGTCATCAAATACAAGTTAACTAATAAGCCCAAGACAGGGATTAGAGATAACTTCTTTGTTACACTATAAAAGGCGATTGCTGCCCAGATGACAAAGAAACCAAACATAATCCAGTGATCCGCCTTAGCTTCTCCAGCAAACAGGCCTTGTAACCAGTCACCTAGATTTACGCCTGAATAGGAAATTAGACCAAGTGCAACGAGCATAGATAAACCCACATAGTAACTTGAATTAATATAGGGGATTTTGAATTTGGATTTCTTTTGATTCTCCGGATCTAGATCTAACACTAATACCCCGCCACAAACTAAAACGAAGGCAAACAGGGTTCCGATGCTACTTAAATTAATCACCTCTTCTAGGTTTGCAAACAAAGCTGGAACGCCTACTAAAATGCCCGTCATGATCGTGGAGAACGATGGGGTACGGTATTTCGGGTGAATGCGGGAGAAGGCTTTTGGCAATAAACCATCTCGCGACATCGTCATCCAGATACGCGGCTGACCTAATTGATAGACGAGAAGTGCTGAAGTTAAGGCGATGACCGCACTGGCTGCTACGATTCCAGCCACTCCGTTCAAGCCCACTTGCATAAACATATAGGCCAAAGGATCCTCAATTCCCGCTAAATTCTCTGATGGAACGATCCCCGTCAAAACCAGGGTAACCAGTACATAAAGTACTGTACAGATGATTAAGGCATACATCATGGCTTTGGGAATATCCCGCTGCGGATTCTTGCATTCTTCTGCGGTCGTGGAAATCGAGTCGAAGCCGATATAAGCAAAACAAACCGCCGCCACGCTTTTCAAGACACCCGCCATTCCGTTAGGCGCAAAAGGCGTCCAGTTCTCTACTTGAACATAAAAAGCGCCCACTCCTACCACAATCATAATGACTAATAGTTTCAAGATCACGAGAATATTATTCGTGTTTTTCGACTCTTTGATTCCGATGTAGACTAAATAGGTAATCGCAACCGTGATTAATAAAGCGGGAATATTAGCCACAAAATGCCATCCAAAAATGGTGGGAGCCGATTGATAGGCCGTAAAACCTTCTCGTAGATTCACCGATAAAGATTCGAATTTTTCACCACTGGCTAGGGCGGAAGAGGTTTCGACGAAGGCTCTTTTGGCAGATAAATAATCCATCGTCATAAACTCTGGCACGTGAATACCTAATCCCTCCAACAAATCCACAAAGTATTTTGACCAAGAAATGGCGACTGCGACATTCGAAATGGCATATTCTAAGAGCAAATTCCACCCCAAAATCCAAGCGACAATCTCCCCCAAACTCGTATACGCATAAGTGTAGGCGCTACCCGAAATAGGCACAGTGGCCGCAAAGCGGGCATAACAAAAAGCCGTAAACATGCAGGCCATCGCCGTAAATACGAATAACATGGATACTGCCGGGCCACCATTCGCAGAAGCTTGACCTATCGCGGAGAAAATACTGGCACCAATGATGGCAGCGACCCCCATAAAGGTCAAATCGCGCACCCCCAGATTTCGATCCATCGAGTTTCCCTCCATGCTCTCCATCTCTAACTGATCTGAAATAATTTTATCAATGGATTTCTTGCGAAAAATACTTGACCACATACGGTTTTGGTTGTTAATGAAGCGACAAAAATACATCTTTCTGAAAGAAATTCTAATTTGATTGAATTCGATTACCTTTGTGCTATGTCTGTCGCCGTCGTTATTTTAAATTACAATGGTCGGAAATTCTTAGCCGACTTCTTACCTATCGTCCTTTCCACCACGCAGGACGCCACGATTTATGTGGCAGACAATGGCTCAACAGACGATTCATTGGCCTTATTAGCCGCTGACTTCCCGAGTGTTTCTGTCCTTTCCTGGGCTGAAAATTTAGGTTACGCAGGTGGCTATAATTTGGCATTAGGCCAAATAAAAGCCGACTATTTCGTTCTAATGAATTCCGATATTGCGCCGCGAAATAATTGGCTAGCACCTTTAGTAGCGTTTTTCGAAGCTAATCCTTTAGTGGCCGCAGCGCAACCGTTTCTATTAGACTTCCATAAACCAGACTATTTTGAATACGCGGGAGCGGCGGGTGGGTTTTGGGATAACTACGGTTACCCTTTTTGCCGAGGAAGAATCTTCGACACCCTAGAGAAAAATGAGGGACAGTACGCCACTTCATTGGTCAACTGGGCCACGGGTGCATGTTTGATGGTTCGCGCCGAGGTATTTCATGCCGTGGGAGGATTAGACGCCTACCTTTTTGCGCACATGGAAGAAATCGACTTATGCTGGAGAATGCAGCGTGCAGGCTATTCCATAGCAGCGGTTGCCGAAAGTGAAGTTTTACATGTAGGAGGAGGAACTTTAAACAAAGAAAATCCTTTCAAAACCTACCTTAATTTCCGCAACAACTTAATTTTACTCCATAAAAATCTGGAGCCTTCTAAACGCTTCTCGACACTATTCATCCGAATGATTTTAGATGGAATCGCGGGAATTAAATTTTTAACAGAAGGAAAGCTAGGCTCCTTTTTAGCGATCTTAAAGGCCCATTATGGATTCTATGTTTACCTTTTTTCCGAAACAAAAGCGTCCCCCGTTCAGAAAAACTGGATCAACAGTTATACCGGAAACATATTAGTAGACTATTTCCTTCGAGGCAAGAAGCGGTTTAATCAAATCAAATTTTAGATATCCCAGACACTTGGGTTATTTCTTTGACGTAAGTAGCGGCGGATATTCATCCAGAAAGCTAAAATCAAATAAATAATCACTGGGGATCCCATCGTAATA
>JBJTMW010000184.1:0-12421 GCA_046070715.1 Aquirufa sp.
TAAAGGCTAAAACCTTGCAAAAAGTATGGAGCCGATAGGACGGGTGTTCACCTCTTCCCATCTCGAACAGAGAAGTTAAGCCCCGCACCGCTGATGATACTGGGATCAAACCCGGGAAAGTAAGTAAGCTCCAAGTTATTATAAAAGACCGCCTCGAAAGAGAGCGGTTTTTTTTTGCATAACAGTGAGTAGCTAGTGGTCAGTAGCCAGTCGGCGGTGGTCAGGAAATAGAGTAGAGAGTATAGATTATAGATTATAGAGCATAAATAGTAATTGCCACTAGATACTGATTACTGGCTACTTGATACCTGTCACTCTGATCTTTGCTCTTTGAAATTTGCTCTTTGACTAGCGACTAGCGACTATCGACTAGCGACTGCCCACTGTCCACTACCCACTTTGCTCTTTGAACTTTGCTCTTTGTTATTTATATTTGCAACACTATTGCAAAAACATGAAAAAGCTATTTTTATCTTTAGTAGTATTTATAGGATTTTTAGGCTGTAAAAAGGAGCCTGATGTGCTGCCTACGGATGATAATGAGTTAATTACGACGGTGGAATTAGTGTTTACAGATCCGGCTAATGTGGCTCATTCATTTAAGTTTAGGGATATTGACGGTGATAGCCGTACTAAGCCTGAGGCCTTTGATACGCTTAAATTAGTACGTAATACTGATTATATGGTCGCTATTTATGTGGGTGATGAATCCAAGGGAGCTTTGGAAGATATTACGGAAGGAATTAAAGAGGAATCGGATGTACATTTGTTTGTGTACCGCCCTAATCCTATTTCCTTATTGGCGATTCAAATTACGGATACGGACAAGAACGCGTTGCCAGTGGGTTTGAAGGCCAAAGCAAAAACCCAGTATTTCCCTGGTTCTGGTAGTTTGCAGGTTTTATTAAAGCATCAGCCTCCATTAAATTGTAAGGTGGTGAAGACGGGTGACGAAGAAGCGGGTAGTACTGATCTGGATTTAAGTTTTCCGCTTGTCATTAAATAATTAGCTATATGTCTAAACAAAAATATAAATCTTTGTTACCGGCAGAAAAGCTAGGTGTTTTTCTCTCTATGTTGTGTGCCATTCATTGTTTGGCCTTGCCTATCGTGCTCTTTGCAGCACCCTACTGGGCAAGTTCTTTTGCGTTTTCAGTAAAGATGGAATGGATATTGGTGTTGATTAGTTTTGGGATGGCTTTGTTGCTTTTATGGCAAGATTACCTGAAACACCGCAAGCCGATGCCCTTGTATTTTTTAGGTTTGGGTGTGTTCATTAAGGTGGTTGATACGCTGGTAGGTGTAAAATCGATTGAATGGATTTTTGGCCTTAGTTTAGGGGTCTTTATAACCTTAGCCTATTGGTATAATTACAAGCATAAAACGGCTTGTACTTGCAAAATCAAGTAGTTGATATCTTTAAACGCGGGAATTTTGTATCTTTATATCCTATCCCGGTTATAAAATAATTTCAGTGAGCATTTCCTATCAACCCGTTATTGGCCTTGAGATTCATGCACAGTTGCAGACGAATTCGAAGATATTCGCGAGCGATCCTGTTCTTTTTGGTCAAGAAGCCAACACCTTAATTTCTCCTATTTCATTAGGTCATCCAGGTACTTTGCCCTATCTGAATAAAAAGGTAGTGGAATTTGCGATCAAAATGGGATTAGCTATCGGCTCTAAAATTGCTCCTAAGCAGTATTTTGATCGGAAAAATTATTTTTACCCCGATCTTCCTAAGGGATATCAAATCACCCAAGATAAAACGCCTATTTGTATGGGTGGTTCTGTTTTGGTTCATTTGAAAGAAGGGGATAAAAAGATGGAGTTTCACCACATCCATTTAGAAGAAGATGCGGGGAAATCGTTGCATGAAGGAGATAATCCTTTTAGTTTTTTGGACTATAACCGAGCAGGTACTCCCTTAATTGAAATGGTGACGGAACCTACGATCCACTCTTCGGAAGAAGCCTTTGCCTTGGTTTCTGAGGTGCGGAAACTGGTGCGTTACTTAGGGATTTGTGATGGAAATATGGAGGAGGGCTCATTGCGAGCGGATGTGAACGTTTCTATTCGCCCAGTAGGGACGACTACCTTGGGTACGAAAGTGGAGATAAAGAATATGAATTCCCTTCGCAATATTCAGCGGGCGATTGAGCATGAAATTATTCGCCAAACGAAGGTATTAAACGAAGGGGGAACGTTGATTCAAGAAACGAGAACCTTTGATGCGCATACAGGGACGACGCATTCGATGCGCGTGAAGGAAACCATGAATGATTACCGGTATTTCCCGGAGCCTGATCTGGCCCCTTTGGAGATATCAGAAACCTGGTTACAAGAAATTAAAGCGGCTATGCCCTTGTTGCCTTGGGAGCAAGAGCAGAAACTAAGTAAGGAATTCGGATTGCCGGCTTATGATGCTCATTTCTTATCGGATACCCGTGAGATGGCGATCTATTTTGAAGAGGTAGCGTCCTATTCAAAAGCCTATAAATCAATTTCGAACTGGCTAATGGGGCCTGTGAAGTCTCATTTAAATGAATCAAATCAATCGATTGTAGATTTCGAATTAAGCCCACAAGTGCTAGCTGAAATCATTGAATTGGTTGAGAAGGGCACTTTAACGCATAATTTAGCGGCGCATCAATTATTCCCATTGGCGATACAAAATCCAAGTAAATCCCCAGCGCAACTGGTAGAAGAACAAGGATGGTTAAACGCACAATCTGGAGATGAATTAAGTGCTTGGGTTCAGGAAGCGATTGCTGCCTACCCAGATAAAGTGAAGGAATATAAAAAAGGGAAGAAAGGATTAATCGCCTTATTCATCGGTGAAGTGATGAAGAAGTCGAAGGGAACCGCTGACCCGAAACGTGTGAATCAACTGATGTCAGAAGAACTAGCAAAAGTCTAAATGAGATTAATCGGATTCTTCCTGTTATTTGCGACAGCGATGCAGGCTCAAAATTTTGAGCTGCGCGTCGAAGCGAAGACGCTTGTTCCGGGTAAGAAAATCTATTTAGAATACATAAATGAGTTAGGTAAGATTGTTAAAGTTGATTCAGCAAGTCCTTCTGCCCTACATAAGGTAGCTTTTAAGGGGAAAGTAAAAGACCAAGGCGCTTTTTACTTGTTGAATTTTTTTGACACACCTAAGCCCCAAAAAGTACTTGTTATCTTAGAGGGCGGAGAAACCATCGACATCGTCGCGGATGGAGTTAATGATGAAAATGGGAAGAGTGCCTTTACGATGAAGGGGGATTATCCGAACGTGAAATACATGCTAGAGTTAATGGCAATTTCGAAAGAGATGGAGATTAAAGTCCGCAAGTGGAATCAAGAAATTCAAGTCGATCAGAAGCAAGAGAAACGGATTCAGGCAGAGTTTACACAAGCACAAGCTGCGAGTACCGCTAAAATTAAAGCGCTGATTCCGCAGATGGGCAGTCATTTAGTCGCGCTTTGGGCGACGAATTTTTTGCCTGCTGAGAAGGAGATGGCCTCGCTGCTGGAAATTGCGGATAGGTTAGGGAAAGCGAGACCTACCCATCCACAGGTGCAGCAATTTGTTAACAATCTACAGCGATTACAGGGAGTGAATGAAGGAGCCATGGCACCTGAGATTAATCTAGCGACACCTGAAGGGCCTACCTTGGCTTTGAGCTCACTACGCGGGAAATATGTGTTAATTGATTTTTGGGCGAGCTGGTGTGGTCCTTGCCGCCGGGAAAATCCGAATGTAGTGAAGACGTATGCTGCCTATAAAGATAGAGGTTTTGAGATTTACGGCGTGAGCTTAGATCAAAATCGGGAGGCTTGGTTAAAGGCGATCGAAACGGATAAATTGGTCTGGAAACACGTATCTGATTTACAATACTGGAGTTCTGCTGGGGCTCAAGCCTATCAGGTAAATTCCATTCCTCAGACTTTTTTAGTAAATAGGGAAGGGCGAATTATTGCCAAAGGTTTGAGAGGTGCTGCTTTAGACCAGTATTTGGCTCAATTATTTGAAATAAAATAAGATGAAAATAGCGATCATAGGTTGTGGAAATATGGGTATGGCTTTCGCCAATTCCTTCATTCAATATAACTTGGTTTCCAAGGAGGAGCTGATTTTGATTGAAAAGAACAAAGAGCGTGGCGATATTCTGCAAGAGCAAAAAGCGGGCATTGTAGTCGATACGATCTCAGAGAAAGTAGCGACGGCGGATTTGATAATTCTTTCGGTTAAACCGCAAGATTATCCCTCTGTTTCTGCAGAATTAGCTCGATTTATCCAGCCTAACCAGATCATATTGTCGATTATGGCCGGTATTCCGATTGCGAATATCCAAGCTAGTTTGTCGCATGATTTAGTGGTTCGGGCGATGCCTAATACACCTGCGCTTTTGGGTATGGGGATGACGGCTTTTGCCGCAGCATCTGCGGTAGGGATGTCGGATATTCGGAAGGTGGAGAATTTGATTAATTCCACGGGTCGTGCCGTTTTTTTAGAAGAAGAAAGTTTATTGGATGCGGTGACTGGTCTAAGTGGGAGTGGTCCAGCTTATTTCTTCTATTTGATTAAGGCGATGATTGATGCAGGAGTAAAGATGGGCTTTGAGCCAGCGATGGCCTCTTTATTAGTGAAACAAACGATGCTAGGTTCATATCATCTCATGCAGACCAGTGATAAAACGTTAGATGAATTGATTCAAGCGGTGGCCTCGAAAGGGGGGACAACGGAAGCGGCTTTGAAGACTTTCCAGGAGAATTTAGTCGCAGAAGGATTGCAAAAAGGGATTATTGCGGCGAAGGATCGTGCTAAAGAATTAGCCAATTAATTGACCGATTTCTGCCTCATTTAATTGACGGCTGATCATTTCTCCATTCGGAGAATAGGATGGGTTAGTGCTCGCAAACAATTGCTCCACTAAGGCGGACATTTCCTCTGCTACCAGTTTCTTCGACTGGTATCGAATAGCGGCACGGTTAGCTAAGATGCGAGCGATTTTTTGGGAATGGTTTTGGCCTAAATCAGATGCCTCATGCTTCACTTGGTCTAAAATACCCTCTAATAAATTCTGGCCATCTTCCTCACCTATTCCAGCAGGAACCCCTTGAATCCAGTACTTTTCCTCTGCATCCTTTGTCAGTCCAAAACCTAAATCGGTAATATCGTCTAAGATTTCCTCCACTAATACCGCATCGGCTGGATTAATGCGAAGCATCTGTGGGAATAATAATTGCTGTGAGACCCCATTTTTTTTCACCAAATTTTCCGAAAATTGATCAAACAAAATACGCTGGTAAGCCTTTTTCTGATCAATTAGCAACATTCCGCCAGAAAGCGTTACCACTAAAAACTTATTTAGTATCTGCATCACCTGGAAATTCGTGTGCGAAGAACTATCAGCAGTCCAGGTATTGGCCTTACTTTGAATCGTCGTCGCTGACGTTTCGCTAAACAAATTCGACGAAGGTTCCGCTACATCACCCCGCTCAAAAGCCTCAATATTGTCGTTCAAGCCCTCATAAAGTTTTTTCCAGGCATCTTGAACAGGACGAGGGGAATTCGCGCCTGAGAACGAAGGAATGGAGCCTGAAGAAGGCAATACTCCGGAAGGATTCCGGAAATTCACATTCGCATCGAAATCGAGTGATGGGATCAAATGGTTTAAGCTAAGTGTCTTCCGAATGGCCGCTTGTAAAATGGCATAGATCGATCGCTCATCATCAAATTTGATCTCCGTTTTAGTCGGATGTACATTAATGTCGATATGAGCCGGATCGAGTGTCAAAAATAAGACATAGAAAGGGAAAGTGCCCTCTGGAACTAAACGTTCATAAGCACTCATCACCGCGTGGTGCAAATACGAACTCTTGATAAAGCGATTGTTCACGAAGAAAAATTGCTCTCCACGTGTTTTCTTCGCGTATTCTGGTCGACCTACGTAGCCTTTGATACTCACGTAATTCGTGTTTTCCTCGCAGGCCGCTAATTGTTCTCGGTAGGTTTTACCGAACAAATCCACAATGCGTTTACCCAGTTTTTCGACGGGAAGGGCATAGGTTTCTTGTTCGTTTTGGACTAAGGAGAATTTGATTTCAGGATTTGCTAACGCGATACGTTGAAATTCGTCCAAAATATGACGCATCTCCACTGGATTCGATTTCAAGAAGTTACGTCGCGCCGGGATGTTGTAGAACAGGTTTTTGACAAGAATCGACGTGCCTTTAGGGGCGGCCACCTGTTCATTCGCCTTTAATACAGACGCTTCCATGCGCAGCAAACTGCCTAATTCATCGTCTTCCCGACGTGTTTTCAATTCCACCTGCGCCACGGAGGCAATGGAGGCCAAAGCCTCACCTCGGAATCCCATCGTGTGGATGGCAAATAAATCCTCTGCCTTACTGATTTTAGAGGTAGCATGACGCTCAAAACTCATGAGCGCATCCTGCGGCGACATGCCTTTGCCATCGTCGATGACCTGAATACTGACTTTGCCCGCTTCTTTTACGATTAATTGCACGAAGCTCGCTCCTGCGTCAATCGAGTTTTCCATCAATTCCTTTACCACAGAGGCTGGTCGCTGCACTACCTCACCCGCCGCAATTTGATTTGCGATGGCATCAGGAAGCATTTTGATCAGATTCTGCATAAATAAAGGTAAAATAGGAGGACAAAGATACGGGTTTAAACAAAAAAAAGGGAATGTTGCCATTCCCTTTTTTCGTAAGATAGGTTGGGTTGAATTACTTCAATTCAACTTCAGCACCAGCTTCTTCTAAAGATTTCTTCAAACCTTCAGCTTCGTCCTTAGATACACCTTCTTTAACAGCCTTAGGAGCAGCATCAACTACATCCTTCGCTTCTTTCAAACCTAAACCAGTTAAGTCTTTTACTAATTTAACGATCGCTAATTTGTTAGGACCAGCAGCTTTCAAAACAACATCAAAAGATGTTTTCTCAGCAGCAGCCTCACCAGCTTCGCCACCAGCTGCAGGACCTGCAACCATAACAGCACCAGCAGCAGCTGGCTCGATACCGTACTCATCCTTAAGGATAGTAGCTAATTCATTTACTTCTTTTACAGTTAAGTTCACTAATTGTTCAGCGAACGCTTTTAAATCTGCCATTTTTTGAAAATTTAATTGTTAAGAATTAATAATTTATTGGAGTTTTCACTCCGGTAAAACTTGGTAATAATTACTCAGGGCGCTCAGACAAAGTCTTCACGATACCAGCTAATTTCTTCTCACCGCTTAATAATGCTGAAACAACATTTTTAGCAGGTGATTGTAATAAGCCAATAACTTCGCCAATCATCTCGTTTTTCGACTTGATGTTCTCTAGTGCTGTCAATTGACCTTCGCCAATGTACAAACCACCTTCGATAGACGCAGCCTTGAATGCAATTTTGTCTTTTCCAGCTTCTTTACGGAAGTCCTTGATCAATTTGGCTGGTACTTTCGCATTTTCTGTTGCGAAAATGATACCAGACATTCCTGTCAAAACTTCAGCATCTAAAGAGGAATAATCCGTTCCCGTTTTAGCTAATGCCTTAGAGATTAACGTGTTTTTGAATACTTTGTATTCAACACCTCTCTGAAAGCAAAGGCTACGGAATTGATTAGCTTCGGCTACAGTTAAACCGGCTGTACTTGCAATGTAGAAGTACGGAGTCACAGCGAACTTTTCGCTCAACTCATCAATAATCTGATTTTTTTCTTCTCTTGTCATGATTACAATCCAGCTACAGTTCCCTTATCGATGATAATGCCCGGAGACATTGTCGATGACAAGTTGATCGATTTAACATAAGTTCCCTTTGCAGAAGACGGCTTTAATTTAATCAACGTGTTGATTACTTCTAATGCGTTATCTACAATTTTATCAGCTCCGAAGGACACCTTACCAATAGAGGTATGGATGATACCAGTTTTATCAACTTTAAAGTCAATTTTACCAGCTTTTACTTCGTTTACTGCTTTTCCTACTTCCAAAGTTACAGTACCTGACTTTGGATTAGGCATCAGACCGCGAGGTCCTAAAACACGTCCCAAACGGCCTAATTTTGCCATCACAGTGGGCATAGTAATGATTACGTCGATATCGGTCCAGCCGCTTTCGATTTTTGCAATGTAATCATCTAATCCTACGTGATCAGCACCGGCTGCTTTTGCCTCCTCTGCTTTATCGGGCGTACATAGTACAAGTACACGTACGTCTTTCCCGGTTCCGTGAGGTAGGGCAACCACGCCACGAACCATTTGGTCCGCTTTGCGGGGATCTACTCCTAAGCGGACATCAATATCCACTGAGGCATCGAATTTTGTATAAGAAATTTCTTTCAAAATCTCCGCTGCTTTTTCAAGCGAATACGCTTGCGTTGCATCGTATTTTGAAAGGGCTTCCTTTATTTTCTTCGTAAGTTTTGCCATTACCTTTTAATTAAAATGTTTATTTCTGATGGTTAAATCAGAACGGTTTATCACCAGAAACAGTAATTCCCATTGATCGAGCCGTTCCAGCAATCATACTCATTGCTGCTTCAACTGTAAAACAGTTTAAATCCGGCATCTTAGTTTCCGCGATAACGCGTACTTGATCCCAAGTCACAGAACCTACCTTTTTCAAGTTAGGTTGAGCTGAACCAGATTTAACCTTCGCTGCTTCCAATAACAAGATCGGTGCAGGAGGAGTTTTTACAACGAAATCAAACGATTTGTCTGCGTAATAAGTAATTAGGACCGGCAATACTACGCCGTTCTTATCTTGAGTTCTCGCATTGAATTGCTTACAGAACTCCATGATATTTAATCCTTTCGAACCTAATGCAGGACCGATGGGTGGTGAAGGATTGGCTTGGCCACCTTTGCATTGAAGCTTTACGTAGCCAGCTATTTCTTTTGCCATGTTAAAACATCGTTTATTTAGTGAATTTAGAGGTTTATCTGCCAATAAGGGTGGAAGCTTCCTTATCTGATTCCCCTCCGGGTGACCTTTCCGCGTAACATTGACGTTCCGGCCCAATCCCCTCTTGAAATTTTCAAAACAGAGATTGCCGCTTTTTAAACGGACTGCAAAATTAAGGCTTTTATTCTAAAATACAAATACTTACACAAAAAAAGTCCTGAATTTTCGTTCAGGACTTTTAAAGCATCTCTAGAAAGAGAAATTTATTTTTCTACTTGAGCGTAGTTTAATTCAAGTGGAGTATTACGTCCAAAGATTTTAACCATAACGGATAATTTCTTTGTGTTTTCGTGAATTTCCTCTACCGTTCCTTCGAATGTCGCGAATGGACCATCGATTACGCGAACTGTTTCTCCTTTAATGAAGGTAACAGAAGCAAATTCTTCTACCGCAGCAGACTCATCTACTTTGCCTAAGATACGATTCACTTCACTTTGGTTAATTGGGACGGGTTTCTTGACGATCACTTTCGTTTTCTTCACTTTCCCGCCTTCAACCTTTGTTACTTCTACCTCTTCGTTATTTGCTTGCAAGAAACCAATAACACCCGGAGTGGAAGTTAAGATGTGGCTAACCTCTCCAGCTAAATCAGCTTCTACTAAGATATAACCTGGGAACAAGTTCTTCTCGCGAATCACTTTTTTTCCTTTACGGATTTCGTAAATCTTTTCGGTAGGGATTAAAATCTGAGGAACAGAATCTAACACGCCTTGACGCGCTAATTCGTTCTCCATATAGGTCTTTACCTTCTTCTCTTGTCCTGAGATCGCTCTCAACACATACCATTTAGTCTCTGCCATGGTTGTAACCTATTTATTAAAATGAAGTATAAAATAAATCCAAACCAGATTTGAAGACTAAATCAACTGCACCTACTAAAAGGGCGAAGATTAAAGAAGCCACCAAAACTAACACAGAACTCGACTGTAAGTCAGAGAATGCGGGCCAAGTAACGTTTTCTGTTACCTCAGTCCATGATTCTTTGATCAATGATGTTGATTTGCTCATAATTTAACCGATTTCGGTATTTAATTTACTTAGCACGGGCACAAGGATTCGAACCCTGACCAAAGGTTTTGGAGACCTGCATACTACCATTATACTATGCCCGTAGAAAGGATTGCAAATTTAGCCAAATTTTGACAATTTACAAATCCCCTTCACATTATTGTTTGATTACCACTGAGAATAGCTCGTGGGTTCTAAGAATTTACGCACCGTTCTCGAGTGACTGTTCGCGTATTTAGCATCAGAAGAGATCCGTTTCCAGTCTGAATTTGCGCTAAATTTTGCCCAATTCGCATCGCGTTCCGCCATGTTTTCAAAGGAAACCATGTAACTTAAGCAAGGCGTGTTTTCGCCGGCAAGCACCTCGCCGAAGAACACATTGTGCAAACCTACCGTATCAAATATCTTTAATTCTTCGTCGTTGAACATCGCAATTTTGCGCTTCAACGCGTCTTCATTGTATGCCTCGTAGGTTCTCCATTCGTAGATACGACCTGGATTTGTGATAGGTAATTTTAGAGAGGGGTGTCCCGCAAAGCCTTTGGCAAGATACGTAGAGATCTTCTCAAACATCGGTTTGTCTAATCCCACGTTTTCAAAATAGGGCTTTGCTGCTTCTTGGTAAGCCGCATTTTTCTCTAAAGCGTCCTTGTATCCCGCATACGATGCTAAGGAAGGGAAGGGGATCGCCACTACGACAATGCCGGGTTCAGGCTTTCCATAATCCTTGAATACGCCCACCTTAGAAACCCCATAGGAATTAAGCGCTGGAATTAAGGCTTTGGAAAGATACGATTCTAACAAATTCGTATTTCCGCGAAACTTCATCTGGTAGGTTCTGATTTCATAATATTCTTGTGCGGAAACGGCAAAGCTGCACAAAAGGAGTAATAAGAGTAATTTTTTCATAGGATTGTTTGATTTATAATAGCAAGCTACAAAAAAAAAGAGCGGTCACTGACCGCTCTTTTCCGTATAGGCTAATAAAAATTAGTCTAAGATTTCAGTTACCTGACCAGCACCTACTGTACGGCCACCTTCACGAATCGCGAAACGTAAACCTTTGTCCATAGCTACTGCGTTCAATAACGTAACATCGATTGTTAAGTTATCACCAGGCATACACATTTCAACTCCTGCAGGTAAAGTAATTTCACCTGTTACGTCTGTCGTACGGAAGTAGAATTGTGGACGGTATTTGTTAAAGAATGGAGTGTGACGTCCACCTTCTTCTTTTGACAAGATATAAACCTCTGCTTTGAATTTAGTGTGAGGCTTCACTGAACCTGGCTTACAGATTACCATACCACGACGGATATCAGTTTTCTCAATACCACGTAACAATAAACCTACGTTATCACCAGCTTCACCACGATCTAAGATCTTACGGAACATCTCAACACCAGTTACAACTGATTTCAAGTTTTCAGCTCCCATACCTAAGATATCAACTGCTTCACCTGAGTTAATAACACCAGTCTCGATTTTACCTGTTGCTACAGTACCACGACCTGTGATCGAGAATACGTCTTCAACTGGCATCAAGAATGCCTTATCAACATCACGCTTTGGAAGTGGAATCCAAGTGTCTACTGCTTCCATCAACGCTTCGATTGTTGCAACCCACTTAGCATCTCCGTTCAATCCACCTAAAGCAGATCCTTGGATTACTGGAATGTTATCGCCATCGAATTCGTAGAATGAAAGAAGCTCACGGATCTCCATTTCAACTAATTCTAATAATTCTGGATCGTCTACCATGTCTACTTTGTTCATGAAAACTACCAATTGAGGTACACCTACTTGGCGAGCCAAAAGGATGTGCTCACGCGTTTGTGGCATAGGACCATCTGTAGCAGCAACTACTAAGATAGCACCGTCCATTTGTGCAGCACCAGTTACCATGTTCTTCACGTAATCCGCGTGACCTGGACAGTCAACGTGTGCGTAGTGACGGTTAGCAGTAGAGTATTCTACGTGCGCTGTATTGATCGTGATACCACGTTCTTTTTCTTCTGGAGCAGAGTCAATGGAAGAGAAATCTTTTTTCTCAGCAAGACCTTTTTCAGAAAGAACTTTAGTGATAGCAGCTGTCAAGGTTGTTTTACCGTGGTCAACGTGGCCAATTGTACCAATGTTAACGTGGGGTTTACTTCGGTCAAAATTCTCTTTTGCCATGATTATTTAGTTTTTAATTTTTTATAAAAAGTTTCAATTGTACGCTTTTACTTCGGCCTTGCTTACTTGTAGAGCCTTTGAGCAGGATTGAACTGCCGACCTCTTCCTTACCAAGGAAGTGCTCTTCCACTAAAGTTATTACGATTTGCGATTTTTTATGATTTGCATGAAACCTTACCTTTTAATAAATCGTAAATTCCGTAAACTGTAAGAATTGAAAGCCGTTGTAGCTCAGTGGTAGAGCACTTCCTTGGTAAGGAAGAGGTCGCG
>JBJTMW010000185.1:0-3852 GCA_046070715.1 Aquirufa sp.
GCCGCCCGAGCACTACAAGACGAGCAGGTTTCCCGCGTAAAGATTTTGCCTTGGTCAATGAACCCAGAAAATGTGTTCACGGATGAACCGATCAGGATTTTATGTGGCAGGGAATGGGAGCAGGTTAAAGCCTGTTCGCAACAGCTGGTTTTGAGTAAATCCTTTGCCATTTCTCCCACCTCGAACCGGATGGGTTATCAATTGATTCAGGAACCAATGAAAATGGCTTCTCCTGCGACGATGTTATCTTCCGCGGTCACAGCTGGAACGATTCAATTATTACCATCGGGTCAATTGGTGGTGTTAATGGCGGGACATCAGACGACGGGCGGCTACCCGCGTTTAGCGCATGTGATTTCGGCAGATTTACCGCGTTTAGCCCAAAAAAGCCCCGGAGATAGCCTCCGCTTCACCTTGACGGATCCAACCACAGCAGAATACGAATGGATTCTTGTCCAAAACTATTTGCAACAAGTTCGGAATGTGTGTGCGTTGAAATTAGGTCAGCATCGATTCAATCACCACTAATTCATCGCGTAAACGCGCCGCTAATGGGAAGTCGAGGTCGCGCGCCGCTTTTTCCATCTCTTTGCGAATGGTTTCGGACTGCTTCTTCAGCTCTGCCGGCTTCATATAGGCTAATAATGGATCTGCCGCGACTGGCGCTTGATCCGGATGAATCGTGTAATTTTTCGTGGGTTTCGCCATCCGATCCGCGATGGAAGTTTGCTCCATAATCTCATCGTGCGAACGCCAAATCGTTTTGGGCGTAATGCCGTGTTTCTCGTTATAGGCCATTTGGATGGCGCGGCGGCGGTTTGTTTCCGAGATAGCTAGCTCCATCGAGCCGGTAATCTTATCACCGTACATTAACACCTTGCCATTTTCGTTACGCGCCGCACGACCGATAGTTTGAATCAGTGATCGAATGTCACGCAAGAAACCTTCTTTGTCCGCATCCATAATGGCGACCAGAGAAACTTCCGGTAAGTCCAAACCTTCCCGTAGCAAGTTTACCCCTACTAACACGTCGATGACGCCCAAACGCAAATTGCGGAGGATTTCGACGCGCTCTAGGGTTTTCACTTCCGAGTGAATGTACTGGCATTTGATGCCCACGCGGTCGAGGTATTTGGATAGCTCTTCGGCCATCCGTTTGGTCAACGTCGTGATTAAAATGCGTTCGTTCTTCTTGATGCGGTCGTAGACCTCTTCGAGTAAATTATCGATTTGGTTTTTCGTAGGACGCACCTCGATTAAAGGGTCCAAAAGTCCGGTAGGGCGAATAATCTGCTCGACCACGACTCCCTCCGAGCGGCGTAATTCGTAGTCGGATGGGGTGGCGGAGACGAAGATGGTTTGGCCGATGAGTTCTTCGAATTCATCGAATTTTAAGGGGCGGTTATCCATCGCTGAGGGCAAACGGAAACCGTATTCCACCAAAGATTCTTTGCGGGAGCGGTCACCGCCGTACATCGCGCGGATTTGAGGCATCGTGGCGTGACTTTCGTCCACCACCATTAAGAAGTCGTCTGGGAAGAAGTCTAATAGGCAGAAGGGACGCTGGCCGGATTTTCTTTGGTCAAAATACCGGGAATAATTCTCAATCCCCGAGCAATAACCTAGCTCGCGCATCATTTCCAGATCAAACTCCGTCCGCTGCTTAATCCGCTCCGCTTCCGTCAAGCGACCCTCGCGGCCGAAATAAGAGATTTGGTTCACTAAATCTTCCTGGATATGGGAGATCGCGTTGTTCAAGGTTTCGCGACCCGTCACGAATAAGTTCGCCGGGAAAACGGCCACCATCGTCTCCGATGAGATTTTCTTGCCCGTCCAAGGATCGATGCGGTGGATCTCCTCGATCTCATCGCCAAAAAACACGAAGCGATATCCGAAGTCCGCATAAGCCAAGAAAATATCCACCGTGTCGCCTTTCACCCGAAACGTTCCGCGCAAGAATTCGCCTTCCGTCCGTGCATAAAGAATCTCCACCAAACGGAACAAAAACTGGTTGCGCGAGATGACATCACCCACGGCGACGCGCATAATGGAATTTCGGTACTCGTCCGGATTCCCCATACCGTAAATACAGGAAACGGAGGCGATCACGATAATGTCACGGCGGCCAGACATCAACGAAGAGGTCGTCGCCAAACGTAACTTTTCAATCTCCTGGTTAATCGAGAGATCTTTTTCTATGTAGGTTCCCGTGGAGGCGATAAAGGCCTCGGGCTGGTAATAATCGTAATAGGAAATGAAATACTCGACCGCGTTTTCTGGGAAAAAGGATTTGAATTCCCCGTATAATTGGGCGGCGAGGGTTTTGTTATGGCTCAAAATCAGGGTAGGTCGGTTCACCTGTTGGATCACATTCGCGATTGTGAAGGTCTTTCCGGAACCAGTTACGCCTAGCAAGGTTTGGGCTGGTTCTTCTTTCTTTACCCCCTCGACTAATTGCCGAATCGCTTCCGGCTGATCACCGGTGGGCTGGTAAGAAGAAGTGAGTTTGAAATCCATCCCGAAATATACGAATAATGGAGAGGATTAATCGGGGGGAAATACTATTTTTGGGAAAAATCAAACCTCTCTATGTTACGACTTGCACTCATCCTCTTCAGCTTAAGTACGTTCTCTTGTAAATCCGAAGAACCCGCTGCTCCAGCCATCAACATTCAAAATTTACCTGTCGTTCCTCCCAAGGAATACACGTTTGCGACAACGCCTTTTTGGGCGGATGAGTTCGACAAAGATGGTTTACCTGATCCCGCGAAATGGGGTTATGATGTAGGAAATAGTGGCTGGGGAAACCACGAATTGCAAAATTATACGAACGCGAACATCAAAAACGCCCACATCGAGAACGGGATTTTGACGATTGAAGCGATCAAAGAGACGTCTGGCTCGAGCACCTATACGTCCGCGCGGATCGTGACTAAAGGCAAAAATGACTTTTTATATGGTCGTATTGAGGCCAAAGCAAAGATTCCTGCTGGCCGTGGAAACTGGCCGGCAATCTGGATGCTAGCTAGTCAATCGGATTACGGTACACAATACTGGCCTGACAATGGCGAGATCGATATCTTAGAACACGTGGGTTATGATCCGGGAGTGATGCACGCGAGTGTTCACACGAAAGCGTTCAACCACGTCATCGGGACACAAAAGACGGCTACGACCACCTTGGCGAATTGGGATACAGAGTTTCATACGTTCCGGGTGGACTGGACACCGGACTATATTCGTGCGTTCATCGACGATAAACAGTATTTTGAATTCCAAAACCCGAAAGGTGGCTGGGAACAATGGCCTTTTGACAAGAAACAACATATCTTAATGAACCTGGCAATCGGTGGCGATTGGGGCGGACAAAAAGGCGTAGATGACACCATTTTCCCGAACAAATTCCAAATCGATTACGTTAGAGTCTACGCGTTAAATCCCTAAAATTCCCCTTTACGAATGAGATACCCCAAAGCCGCGGAGGCCTTCGACCGTTTATTAGTCATCATGGACGACCTGCGGGAGAAATGCCCTTGGGACAAGAAGCAGACGCTGGAATCATTGCGCCATTTAACCATCGAGGAGACCTACGAGCTTTCCGATGCGATCATGGAAAATGACTTGACCGAAATCCGCAAGGAGCTGGGCGATATTTTCTTGCATTTGGTTTTCTACAGCAAAATCGGTTCCGAGAAAGGGGCTTTTGATGTAAGCGACGTGTTGCACGGGGTGTGTGAAAAACTGATTAGTCGCCATCCGCATATTTATGGCGACGTGGTCGCGGAAACCGAGGAGCAGGTAAAGCAGAATTGGGAGGCCTTGAAATTAAAAGAGGGGAACAAGTCCGTGTTA
>JBJTMW010000186.1:0-4440 GCA_046070715.1 Aquirufa sp.
AGTGATGGTGCCTGTTTCCACGATGCCATTTACCTGATCAATCAATAATTGCTTTGCAGCTAAATTAGCTTTGCGCTCCGCATCGATCTTAGAGAAGAATTCGCTCTTGTGTTTGAAGAAGGTTTTTAAGTCAGACCAAAAGTTATGACTCACTTCTTTCCCTCCATCGCGAGGTAAACCTCCCTTTAGATTATTCCATTGCTCTTGAAGCGCTAATACTGCTTTCGAAGCCTGGTTCCATTCGCTGATGTTTGCCGCAGTGAAGCTCGCATAATGCTTCATTAAGTCGCCAATCTCGCGTTTTACTTTGAGGTTTTCTTCGAAAACGTGCTTTTGTGCATCGTTGATGGCTCTTTTTTGTTCAAAAAGAACATCCAATGATTTCTTCACGCGTGTCCAAAGTGACTCATTGTCCTCTCTGTTCGCTGGTCCGATGTGCTTGTATTCCTCAAAAAGTTCTTCTGCCTCTTTTAATAATTTCTGTAAAGCACCGCCTTTTGAAATCTCCGCTGCTAAAGCCTCTAGTTTGGTGGCAATCCCTTCTTTGGCCTGTAAATTCTTCTTGCGATCTAATTCTAAAAGCTCGAAGAAAATACTTCTATTGCTGTAGAAACGATCCACTAAGGCATGATAACTTTGCCAAAGCGTCTGATTCATCGGCCCCTGCACACTGCCTAAACCTTTCCACTCTTCTTGAATTTTCTTGAAGGCTTTAAAGCTCGCATTCACGTGCGCGGGATCTGAATTGTCATCCGAGTCTACTAAAGTTCTTAATTCATTGATTAAACGCGTTTTTCCCTCTAATGCCTTTTCTCTGAGTTTCTCTAAATTAGAGAAGAATGTTCCTCTTTCTGTACGAATAAAGGCAGCAATGGCATCTATTTTTTGAGAAACTTCATCTCCTTTGAAAGAGAATCCTTCTTCGGAATCTTCGTTTGTTACTTTAAAAGCAGCTAGAGCCTCAGCGCGTTCACCTTGTTTAATGGCTTCCCAAGCAGTTCTTACTTCCTTCGTTAATTCATCGACTTTTTTGAAGTTCGCCGCAGAGGCGCTCGCTTGAAGAATGGATTTCAATTGCTCGTAAAAGGCAAGAATGCTCTCTTTCGTTGCTTTTGAAGGGTCTAAAACGGGAAATTCCACGGCTTTTTCTTCCACTACGGGAAAAACAACCTCAGCAGGAGTTGCCACTTCAGCGGGCGCTGTTGTTTCGACTACGGCTTCTGTCGGTGTTTCTTCTGGAGTAGGAGTGGTTTCCAATTCTTCTGCTGGATTGCTCTCTTCGGTGATCATAATCGTCGTTGTTTGCGTTTTAACTTAAAAGTTTTTCAAAAATACGCTCCATCGATACAGCATAACCGATTTTCTCTTTTAGGTCTGCTATAGAAATGCGCTCTTGGGTCATCGTATTGCGATCGCGAACGGTCACGGTGTTGTCTTCCATGGTTTGGTAATCAACGACCACACAATACGGTGTTCCAATTAAATCTTGACGGGTATAACGCTTGCCTATGGCGCCACCATCGTCGTAAGTTGTATTAAAGGCGAATTTTATGCTGTTAACAATTTCTTGTGCTTTCTCTGCTAAACCATCTTTCTTCACTAAAGGAAGTACGGCCACTTTTACAGGAGCTAATGCGGGATGGAAATTCAAGAAAACGCGTTGTTTTTCTTGCTCACCTTCACCTACCGTCTCTTCTGTGTATGCATTACAAAGAATAGCAAGGAATAAACGATCAGCCCCTACGGACGTTTCTACCACATAAGGTATGTAATTTTCGTTTATTTCGGGGTCAAAATATTGTTGTTTTTTTCTCGATAAATCTTGATGTGCTTTCAAGTCAAAATCCGTTCTTGAGTGGATTCCTTCCATTTCTTTAAAGCCAAACGGGAATTTATACTCGATATCCACCGCCGCATTTGCGTAGTGCGCTAATTTATCGTGGTCATGGAATTTCAAAGAAGTCGCCGGTAAGCCTAAAGCTAAGTGGAACTTCATACGTGTTTCTTTCCACTTCGAATACCATTCCATTTCCGTACCAGGGCGAACGAAGAATTGCATCTCCATTTGTTCGAATTCCCGCATACGGAAGATGAAGTTACGCGCAACGATCTCGTTACGAAAGGCTTTTCCGATTTGGGCAATGCCAAAAGGAACCTTCATACGGCCCGTCTTCTGTACGTTCAAGAAGTTCACAAAGATTCCTTGAGCCGTCTCAGGACGTAAATAAATTAAACTCGCATCCTCCGAAACCGCACCTACTTGAGTGGAGAACATCAAATTGAATTGACGCACCTCGGTCCAATTAGCCGTGTTCGAAACGGGACACTTGATATTTTCATCGATAATGATTTGGCGAACTCCCTCTAAATCCCCTGCATCTAAGCATTTCGCCATCTTTTGTAATAATGCCTTCGCCTCTGCCTCTTTTCCCTCGTCCTCTAGTTGCGCCGCTCTTTCCTCTAATAGGGTATCAGCCCGGTAACGTTTTTTGGAATCCTTGTTATCAATCATCGGATCGTTAAACGAATCCACGTGACCAGAAGCCTTCCAAGTCAATGGGTGCATAAAAATAGCCGCATCAAGACCTACCACGTTGTCATTTAACATCGTCATCGCCTTGTACCAAACCGTTTTTAAGTTATTTTTTAATTCGACACCGTTTTGACCGTAATCATATACCGCTTGCAAACCATCATAAATTTCCGAGGATGGAAATACGAAACCATATTCTTTCGCGTGTGAAATAATATCCTTCAATGCCGAGGCGGTATCCTGTTTTTTATTTTCCATTTAATCAATAAATTTTCAATCTTATTCACTTGCAATTTACCGAAAAGAATGAAAGAATGAGGCTTGCAACGTGTTTTTTCTTAATTTTGCCCAGTTTTACAACGTAAAAACCAAGATATTGATGAAAAACGTTTCCTTCGCCTTAATTCAGCTATCCTCCAGCGAGAATGTTTCAGAAAACTGGCAAAAAACGATTAGCTCGATTCGTGAGGCCGCAGCTAAGGGTGCGCAAGTGATTTGCTTGCAGGAATTGTTCAAATCGGTCTATTTCTGTTATGAAGAAAAGCAGGATTTCTTTGCTTTGGCAGAGGCGATCCCGGGACCATCGACAGAGGAATTAGGCGCTTTGGCAGCCGAATTAAACGTGGTTATCGTCGCCTCTCTTTTCGAAAAGCGGGCGGCAGGTCTTTACCATAACACCACAGCGGTCATCGATGCGGACGGAAAATACCTAGGTAAATACCGCAAAATGCACATTCCAGATGATCCAGGCTATTACGAGAAGTATTACTTCACGCCAGGCGATTTAGGATATCAAGTTTTTGATACGAAATTTGCCAAAATAGGCGTACTCATTTGCTGGGATCAATGGTATCCCGAGGCAGCTCGCTTAACGGCTCTTCAGGGTGCGGAAGTTTTAGTATATCCAACAGCGATCGGCTGGGATTTAGAAGAAAAAGACGGTGAAATCAATCGCGAGCAATACCAAGCATGGCAAACGATTCAGCGTTCTCATTCAGTCGCAAACGGCGTTCCTGTTGTTTCCGTAAACCGCGTTGGAACCGAAAATGGCCAACAATTTTGGGGAGGAAGCTTTGTTTCTAACGCCTTCGGTCGCGTGATCTTTCAGGCTTCACACGATCAAGAAGAAATTGCTTTAGTGGATGTAAATGTCGATTCCAGCGAATACTATCGCAGAACCTGGCCATTCTTTAGAGATCGTAGGATTGATTCGTATGGCGGGATAACGGAGCGGTTTATTGATTGAAATTAGATAAGAGATTATAGAGTAGAGAGTATAGATTAGGCCATAGGATTAGATAAGAGATTATAGATTATAGATTAGGTCTTATGCAGAAAATATCTACACTCTTTAAACTATTATCTCTACTCTTTACTCTATAATCTATACTCTATAAAAGTTGCTTCGCAACTTTTAATGTGCTTCCAGCCAATTCTCGCCCACACCAATTCCCGTTTCCATCGCGACGCCTAAATCCATGGCTTCGCACATGATCTTGTTGATTTGGGTTTTAAGGTAGTCGACTTCGTCTTTATGTGCGTCGAACACCAATTCATCATGAACGGTTAGAATCATTTTCGATTTCAGGTTTTCTCTTTCGAGGAAATCCTGGATTTGAATCATCGCCACTTTGATCATATCGGCCGCTGAACCCTGGATAGGGGCGTTGATGGCATTGCGTTCTGCAAAACCACGCTCGTTCATATTAGCAGATAAAATATCACGCAGGTAGCGGCGACGGCCCAAAACGGTTTCGACATAGCCGTTTTCGCGGGCGTCGGCGATACTTTGGTCCATAAAGGTCTTCACCTTAGGGAATTCAACGAAGTATTGATCGATAATTTCTTTCGCTTCTGTGCGGGAGATGGCTAATTGAGCCGCTAGGCCAAAGGCCGAAACGCCATAA
>JBJTMW010000187.1:0-8928 GCA_046070715.1 Aquirufa sp.
CAACTCGTGGTGGCATCCGCATTTTGGAACATTCTAAATTTAGAGGCAATGTAATTTTCAAATTGGTATTCGTAGCGATCCAGGTGATCAGGAGTGATGTTCAAAAGTACAGCCACATCGGGTTTGAACTGAAAGCAACGGTCTAATTGGAAGCTAGAAATCTCCAAGACATAGATGTCGTGCTGATTTTCCATCACTTGCTTAGCAAAGCTTTGGCCTATATTTCCCGCTAAACCCACTTTAAGGCCTGCCGATTTCAAGAAATGATACGTCAGTAGGGTAGTGGTTGTTTTTCCATTTGACCCCGTAATGGCCACGATTTTAGCTTTCGTGTAGCGCGCCGCAAATTCAATTTCGGATACAAGAGAAATTCCTTTCGCCTTGATCGCTTTTACGATGTCTGTTTTTTCTGGAATTCCGGGGCTGATGATAATCTCTGTAGAGCCTAAAATTCGTTCCAAACTATGTCCCCCCGTCTCAAATTCAATTTCGTTTTCACGAAGCGTCTGTTGGTAATTTTCTTTTAGCGCACCCGCATCTGACAAAAACACGTTAAATCCTTTTGATTTAGCTAATAGAGCGGCTCCTACGCCACTTTCTCCTCCACCTAAGATGCTGATTAATGCCATGCTCGACTTAAAATTTACCGAAATTAAATTGAACTACAAGTTAGAAAATGTCCCGCATTCTATCAACTCAAATTGAGCATCTGGTCGGAATTTTACTGACAAAAAAAAGACCCACCGTTTCGGGTGGGTCTTTCCTATGCATTCGAGTGATATTAAACCAAAGCGATACGTTTGAACGAAGAGATCGTTAAACCTTTTTGCGTTTGCTCTAATAGTTGACGAATCGTGATCGATGAGTCTTTTACGAATTGTTGGTTCAATAAAGTTTGCTCTTTGTAGAACTTCTCTAATTTACCTACCGCAATTTTCTCTAACATCGCCTCAGGCTTACCTTCTTGACGTGCTTGATCTTTTCCGATTTCGATTTCTCTTTCTATTGTTTCTGAATCTACTCCATCTTTGTCTAAAGCGACAGGTTTCATAGCCGTGATTTGCATCGCGATATCTTTACCTACTTCAGATACATCAGCTCCCTGAACATTTTCGAATGCTACTAAAACACCGATTTTGTTGTTCGAGTGAATGTAAGAAACCACTTTCTCAGCTGTTACGTTTTCGTAAGCGGCTAAGGTGATTTTCTCTCCAATTTTACCAGTAAGCTCGATGATGTGACCTTCTACAGAACGTCCATCGGCTAATGGCTCAGCTAATAAATCATGCGCTGAAGGAGCGTGAGACGCTGCTGCTTTGTCAATGATTGATTTCGCTAAATTATTGAAGTCAGCTACTTTAGAAACTGGTTCAGTTTCACAAGCTAAAGCGATTAATTTACCATTTGAGTGATCCGCATTAAGTGCTACTAAAACGACACCCTCATTGGTTTCATTGTCTGCACGTTTCGCTGCTACTTTTTGACCTGCTTTGCGAAGGATATCTACTGCTGCTTCGAAGTCACCATTGGCTTCAGTCAAAGCTTTCTTGCAATCCATCATTCCCGCACCTGTCATTTGACGTAACTTATTAACGTCTGCTGCTGTAATTGACATGTTATGAATATTTATTCTTGTTCTGCTTCTTTTTCGTATTTAGCCGCTACCTTAGCTGCCTCTTGTGAATCGTCGTCCGCTGCTTTTTTAGCTTCTACTTCTTCCGCCTCACGAGCATCATCCTTATCTTGCTTTCTTTCTGCTAAACCTTCTTCGATCGCTTTTGAAACAGCGGTGATGATGATAGAGATAGACTTGTATGCATCATCGTTTGCTGGGATAGGATAGTCAACTAAATCTGGGTTAGAGTTCGTATCACACATAGCGAAAACTGGGATGCCTAATTTCTTAGCCTCAGAAACCGCGATGTGCTCACGCTTCACGTCTACTACGAACAATGCCGCTGGAAGACGCGTTAAGTCAGTGATACCACCTAACACACGCTTTAATTTTTCTTCTTCACGAGTTAACATTAAACGCTCACGCTTAGCGATTGTCTTCACGATAACTTCGTCTTTTAACATTTTATCAATGCTAGACATCTTCTTGATAGACTTACGTACAGTCGCGAAGTTTGTCAACATACCACCTAACCAACGGTCAGTTACGTACGGCATTTTTAATTTATCTGCTTCTGTAGTCACAATTTCTTGTGCTTGTTTTTTCGTAGCAACGAACATTACCTTACGGCCTGAACGTACAATCGAACGAAGAGCTGCTGAAGCTTCTTCTAAAGAAGAGATTGTTTTATTTAGATCAATGATGTGGATACCATTTTTCTCCATAAAGATATATGGAGCCATTTTAGGATCCCACTTACGCGTCAAGTGACCGAAGTGAACGCCTGCGTCAAGCAAGTCGTTGTAGCTTAATTGTGCCATTTTGGTTGTTTAAAAATGTGAATAATAAAAAGGTGGAAAAGGCATCGGCAACAGACAAGCCTTTTCCACGAACAAATCTTAACGCTTAGAGAACTGGAATCTCTTACGGGCTTTCGCACGTCCTGGTTTCTTACGCTCCACCATACGTGGGTCACGAGTTAAGAAGCCTTCTTTTTTCAAAGGAGAACGTAATTCTGCATCTTGCGTTTGAAGTGCACGTGAAATCGCCATACGAAGCGCTTCAGCTTGCCCTTTGATACCACCGCCATCTACGTTAGCTGTTACATCAAATGAACCTACTGTGTTCGTTAAAGCGAAAGGTTGATTAACCACAATCTGAAGAATTTCAGATGGGAAGTAATCAGCTAATACACGGCCGTTGATTTTAATCTGGCCTTTACCTGGTGTCATCGAAATACGAGCTACTGCCGTCTTTCTTCTACCGATTTTACTTGTTATTTCTGCCATTATCTTAGTATCCGTTAAAAGGTAAGTTCTTTAGGTTGTTGAGCTGCGTGAGGATGTTCTGGTCCTGCATAAACGAATAGGTTGTTGAATAATTCACGTCCTAAGCGATTTTTAGGTAACATACCTTTTACTGCTGATTCGACAACACCTCTTGGGTTTTTAGCTAAAACCTCACGTGGAGTTGCGAAACGTTGACCACCTGGGTAACCCGTGTGACGGATATACACCTTGTCTGTCATTTTCTTACCAGTTAAGCGAATTTTGTCCGCGTTGATAACGATCACTTGATCGCCACAATCAACGTGTGGAGTGTAAGAAGGCTTGTGCTTTCCACGAATGATTTTCGCAATTTCAGAACAAACACGTCCCAAAACTTGATTTTCAGCATCTACAACAAACCAAGCTTTCTGTACAGTAGCTTTGTTTGCGGAGATGGTTTTGTAACTTAAAGTATCCACTTGTTTATAATTTAACTGTTTGAATCGTTTCCACCTAGACCACGGAATTTGTCTAAAGGAATTGATTATGACCTATTTTATCTTTCAAACGGGCATTCAATCGAAAAATGGGAGTGCAAATTTATAAAATCTTGATTTGATATGCAAGTGTCTAATTGAAAATGTTTTATAACCAAAAAAGGAGGCTCGAAGCCTCCTTTTGTACATCCTAAAAGAGATGATTATAAGTCACTCAAATCGAAACTTTCCATGAAAGCCGTCGTGAATTGACCCGATTTAAACGTAGGATCATCCATCAACTTGATGTGGAAAGGAATCGTTGTTTTGATTCCCTCGATGACGAATTCTTGTAAGGCACGCTTCATGCGAAGGAGAACTTCTTCACGGCTTTGGCCCGAAACGATCACTTTCGCGATCATCGAATCGTAATTCGGTGGAATCGTGTAGCCAGAATAGACGTGAGAGTCAATACGAACCCCGTGACCACCTGGAAGGTGAAGATTCGTAATCTTACCTGGCGATGGACGGAAACCATTCGCTGGATCTTCTGCGTTAATTCGGCATTCTAAGGCGTATAATTTAGGGAAATAGTTTTGGCCCGAAATCGCGATGCCAGCGGCTACCTTAATTTGCTCCTTAATTAGATCGAAATCTGTTACTTCTTCCGTGATTGGGTGCTCTACTTGGATACGGGTATTCATCTCCATGAAGTAGAAATCCCCGTTTTTGTCCACTAAGAACTCGATGGTTCCTGCGCCTTCGTAACCGATGGCCGTAGCCCCTGCGATCGCTGCATCCCCCATTTTCTTGCGCAATTCATCAGAAAGGGCAGGAGAAGGAGTTTCTTCACATAATTTTTGGTGACGACGTTGAATCGAGCAATCGCGTTCGGATAAGTGACAAGCCTTGCCAAATTTATCCCCTACGATCTGAATTTCAATGTGACGAGGCTCTTCCACGAATTTCTCCATGTACATCGCATCGTTTCCAAAAGCCGCCGCTGATTCCATTTTCGCATCTTCCCACAATTTGTCAAATTCTGACTCCTCCCGGATGATACGCATCCCGCGGCCACCACCACCTGCCGTAGCTTTGATGATTACCGGGTATTTAATGGCTTTCGCTAATTCTTTTGCTTCTTCTACGGTATCGATTAAGCCGTCAGAACCTGGGATAACCGGAACACCTGCCCGCTTCATCGTTTCTTTCGCTGTCGCTTTGTCCCCCATTGAATTAATCATCTCCGCCGAAGCCCCAATGAACTTAATGCCATGTTCTGAACAAATACGCGAGAATTCTGCATTCTCAGAAAGGAAACCGTAACCCGGGTGGATCGCATCTGCTCCAGTCACTTCTGCAGCCGAAATAATCGCCGGAATACTCAAATAGGATTGTCTGCTGGGCGGAGGTCCGATACATACGGCCTCATCCGCAAAGCGAACATGTAAACTGTCGCGATCGGCGGTAGAGAAGACGGCCACCGTTTTGATGCCCATCTCTTTACAAGTCCGAATAATACGCAAGGCAATTTCCCCGCGATTCGCTATTAATATCTTTTTAAACATAGATTACGCTTTTTCAACCAAGAATAAAGGTTGATCAAATTCTACTGGACTAGCATTATCAACTAAGATTTTAACGATCTTTCCAGAGATCTCTGAATCGATTTCGTTAAACAATTTCATCGCTTCGATCACACAAACCGTTTTACCTGGAGCGATTTCCGTTCCTACTTCTACGAAGTTATCTTTATCTGGACCTGGAGCACGGTAGAATGTACCGATCATAGGTGACTTAACTGTATGTAAGTTATCTGCTACGGGTGCCGGTGCTGCTGGAGCCGCTGGCGCTGCTGCTGCTGGAGCTGCCGCTACTGGAGCCGCTGCTGGTGCTGCAGAAACCACACTTACTACCGGTGCTGCTTCTCCGTGTTTCTTAACAGAAACCTTTAAACCTTCTGTTTCGATGCTAACCTCAGCTAATGGAGATTTAGCGATATAATCGAGTAATCGTTGAATTTCTTTAGTATCCATTCTTTTTGTTAATTAAACGCTACAAAGGTAGCTAATTATTTTACACGCTCAGCGTATGAATAGGTTCTTGTATCTACTTTAATCACTTCATCTTGTTCGATGAAAATAGGTACGGTAATCGTTGCCCCTGTTTCCACCGTCGCAGGTTTCTTAGGGGAGTTAGCCGTATCGCCGCGAACGCCTGGTTCTGTGTAGGTTACCTTTAACTCTACGAATGGAGGTAATTCACAAGATAAGGCTGCATCGTTTTCTGTATTGATCAAAATCTCTACCTCTTGTCCTTCTTTCATCAAATCTGCCATCACACATAAATTCTCATTTAATAGAATTTGCTCGAACGACTCTTGGTCCATAAAGTTAAAACCAAACTCATCTTTGAAGATGAATTGGAATTTTCTGCGTTCTACACGTACTGGATAGATCGCTACGCCAGAGTTGAACGTGTTATCGATTACTTTCCCTGAAGTCAAAGAACGTAATTTAGTCCGAACGAAAGCCGGGCCTTTTCCTGGTTTTACGTGAAGAAATTCAATGATCGAGTATAAGTCGTCATTGTATTTAATCACCATCCCATTTTTAATGTCTGCTGTAGTTGCCATTTCTAATTATTTAGGGTCGTATGCCCATTTAACGTAAGCTGATCCCCAGGTAAAACCTCCACCGAAGGCTGCTAAGATCAGATTATCTCCTTTTTTTAGTTTGTTTTCGTAATCCCAAAGACAAAGCGGAATCGTCGCCGCCGTCGTATTTCCATATTTCTGGATGTTCAACATTACCTTATCATCACTCACACCCATGCGATTTGCTGTCGCATCGATGATACGTTTGTTCGCTTGGTGCGGAACTAAATACTTAATATCGTCACCCGTTAAGTGATTGCGTTCCATGATTTCTGCCGAAACATCTGCCATACGCGTCACCGCAAATTTAAATACGGATTGACCCTCTTGGCGAATATAATGCCATTTTGCCTCCACCGATTCTACCGTAGGAGGGTAGGCGCTACCGCCCCCTTTTTGCATTAAGGACTCACATCCTTCTCCATCTGATTTCAAGATAAAGTCTTGAACACCTAATCCTTCGAAGTTAGGTTCTAACATCACCGCTGCCGCTCCATCCCCAAAAAGAATGCACGTCGTACGATCCGTATAATCTACAATCGAAGACATTTTGTCCGCACCTACAATGACGATTTTCTTGTAACGACCTGATTCGATGAAGGCAGTACCTGCACCTAAGGCGTTCAAGAAACCAGAACATGCCGCTGCTAAGTCAAAGGAAGCCGTTTCACGGATGCCTACTGCCTTGCAGATTAAGTTCGAAGCCGATGGGAAAAAGTAATCAGGGGTTACCGTCGCACAGATCAGCATATCTACTTCTTCTGGCTTGGTATTGGTTTTCTTCAAGAGGTCCTCCACTGCTTTGGCCCCCATAAAAGACGTTCCTAGGCCTTCGCCTTTCAAAATCCGTCTTTCTTTGATGCCGGTGCGAGAAGTGATCCACTCGTCGTTTGTATCAATGATTTTTTCTAACTCTTGATTCGTCAGCACATAATCCGGTACATATCCTGCGACTCCGGTGATGGCTGCACTTATTTTTTGGCTCATATTAATTATTGGTTCTCGATGGCGGCCTTAATCTTACCGCACACATCTGATTCTACGACGGATCTACATAATTTAATCATGTTTTTGATTGCCAAAGGACTCGATGCCCCGTGCGCAATAATTACATTTCCATTAATCCCGATGATCGGGCTACCGCCGTATTTTTCGTAATTCGTATTCTCTACAAAGTCATTCGTGATTCCTTGGTCTTTCATAATCTTGTAGATAGATTCCCCCATCTTCAAAATAATATTTCCCGTAAATCCGTCCGTCACAATGACATCTGCCTTGTTCTTAAAGAAGTCTTTTCCTTCGATGTTGCCAATGAAGTTGATCTTCTTATTCTCTTTCAAAAGGGCATGCGTCGCTAGCGAAAGGATATTTCCTTTTTGCTCTTCTTCGCCAATGTTCATTAAACCTACACGTGGTGATTTCTTTCCCGTCGTAGCCTCAAAGTACACAGAGCCTAAGACCGCAAATTGATCCAGCATTTCTGGCTTGCAATCGGCATTCGCTCCTATGTCCAGCATCAAAGCATAGGTGCCGTCCTCTTGTGGAACGAAACCGGCAATCGCTGGGCGTGAAATTCCTTCGATGGTTTTGACAGAAAATAAAGATCCGACCATCATAGCGCCGGTATTTCCTGCTGAAGCAAAGACGTCTGCTTTGCCTTCTTTTAAAAGATGAAACCCAACTCCGATGCTGGAATTGGGTTTTTGAGATAGTGCCTTGGTCGGATGTTCACCCATTTCAATTACTTGATCCGCAGGAATGATGACAATTTGCTTGCCTGCATACCCGTGTTTCGCTAATAATTGCTCGGTGGTGTCCTGTGGACCTACGGCTAATATAGTGTCGTCGTTTGAAAGACTAGATAACGCTAAAAGTATTCCTTCGATTACAGCTTCTGGGGCATAATCCCCACCCATCACATCAACGGCTATTTTCATTTAATTATGTTTAATTACTAAAGCTTTTGGCAAAAATAGCATTAAATTTAGTCAAAAAATAGCATTTTAACGGGATTTTTTCAGTTTTGCTGAAAAAATAGAGAAAAGCTGCAGTCTACCAGGGAATTACTTAACCGTGAATCCTTCTACGATCATTTTTCCTTTGTAGAACAAGTTACCTTCATGTACGTGAGCACGGTGGTAAAGGTGAGTTTCGCCTGTTTGAGGATCTACTCCTAAATGCTTAGGAGTCCCGAAATCATGCGCTCTTCTTGTATCACGACGAGTAGTAGAGATTTTTCTTTTAGGATGTGCCATTGTATTGTTATTTATTAATTATTGTCTGTTAATTTTTTTAAGGCTGCCCATCTTGGATCCATTTCTGGCTCCTGATCGGCTTTATTTTCGTCTTCTGGGTCTGTTGTGTAAATCAACTCGCCATCTACATTTTCTTCTAATGGTTTCACAAACCTAGGGTGCAACTTTTTCATGGGCACCTGCAAGGCAATGAAATCAAATAAATCTTGCGATAAATCTAATTTAGGCGACTTTCTGTCTAACAAGAACAAATTATCTCCCATATCTTCATTGTGATCCGAATATTTATAGATAATCTTCTCATCAATGTGGATGGGGAACTCAAATTCCTCATTTGATCGATCGCAAATTAATTTCAAATGACCGTCAATAACCAGTCTTACCTGGATCATTGTTGCCGATTTGTCTAACGTCGCTTTTGCGTTAAATTCGCCTTTTTGGACCCATTCTTGCTCGAAAGCAGCGAAAAATTCGTCGTTACCGGTGAAGTAATACGGGTATACTTTATCCTCTAAAGAAAGTATCGGTATCTGGTATGCTTCTAGGACGTTCATTTTCACTCTTGGGTAAAAAAGAATGCGAAATTACGAAAATATTCGAAAACAGCAATAGTTGCGCTGAACAAATTCGTAATTTCGAGGCATGAAGCATTGGAGTC
>JBJTMW010000188.1:0-2746 GCA_046070715.1 Aquirufa sp.
TTGATGGAGAAATATTTCGAAGATCCAGCATCTATCTCAGAAGATGAAATCTTAGCTGCATTACGTGCTGCTACGATCTCAATGAAAATCGTTCCAATGCTTTGTGGTTCATCTTTCAAAAACAAAGGTGTTCAAACAATGTTGGATTATGTAATGGCGATCTTGCCATCTCCATTAGACAAAGAAGGCGTAAAAGGAACTCACCCAGATACAGGTGCTGAGATCTTGCGTAAGCCAAGTGAGTCTGAGCCATTCGCGGCTTTGGCATTTAAAATTGCAACGGATCCTTACGTAGGTCGTTTATGTTTCATCCGTGCCTATTCAGGTGGACTGGATTCAGGTTCTTATGTATTGAACAACCGTTCAGGAAATAAGGAGCGTATCTCTCGTATCTTCCAAATGCACGCGAACAAGCAAAACTCTATCGAGCGTTTAGGTGCAGGTGATATCGGTGCAGTAGTAGGTTTCAAAGACATCAAAACGGGAGATACCCTTTCTGATGAGAAACACCCTATCGTATTAGAAGCAATGGACTTCCCTGAGCCAGTTATCGGATACGCAATCGAGCCTAAGAAAACGGCTGATGCAGATAACTTCTCTAAAGCGATCACGAAATTGATCGAAGAAGATCCTACCTTACAAGTTGAATCAAACGAAGAGACTGGCCAAACGATTATCAAGGGTATGGGTGAGCTTCACTTAGAGATCATCATTGACCGTATGCGTCGTGAGTTCAAAGTAGAAGTAAACCAAGGTGCTCCTCAAGTAGCTTACAAAGAGTCTTTAACGAAGACAACAGAACACCGTGAGGTTTACAAGAAACAATCAGGTGGTCGTGGTAAGTTTGCTGATATCGTATTTGAAATCGGACCAAGAGAAGATGACAAACCAGGTTTAGAATTCGTTAACAATATCGTGGGTGGTGTGATTCCTCGTGAATTTATCCCTGCAGTTCAAAAAGGTTTCGAAGAAGCAATGAAAAATGGTGCTTTGGCTGGATACCCAATGGATTCCATGAAAGTACGTTTATTCCACGGTTCATACCATGATGTCGATTCAGATTCATTATCATTTGAATTAGCAGCTCGTATGGGTTACAAAGAATCAGCAAAACAAGCGGGTGCTAAGTTAATGGAGCCTATCATGGCTGTAGACGTAGTTACTCCAGACGAATATACTGGACCTATCACAGGTGACTTAAACCGTCGTCGTGGTATCATGAAAGGTATGGATTCTCGTCAAGGAGCCGTTATCTTGAAGGCTGATGTGCCTCTTTCTGAATTATTCGGTTACGTAACAGATTTACGTACGATGTCTTCAGGACGTGCAACAGCATCGTTAACGTTCTCTCACTACGAATTCGTTCCGCAAAACATCGCTGACGAAGTAGTTAAGAAAGCAAAAGGATTGTAAGATTCTTTTTAGATAAGGAAAAGCCCGAGCGATTTGTTCGGGCTTTTTTTATGCCCAAACCTCTCATCCTTCCCACGCTCAATTCATCCTCCCCCGCTATCTTTTGTCTAAAAAGGAGAATTGTTTCCTAGAATGGATGTATTTTTGAACTCATTAATTTGATTGCTATGACTAAAATTATCGAGACCCAGTCCATTTCTAAACGTTACGTAATGGGTGAGGAAGTGATTGACGCCTTAAAAGACGTAACTATCTCTGTTAACAAGGGAGAATATGTCGCTTTCATGGGTCCCTCAGGCTCCGGTAAATCTACCTTAATGAACATCGTAGGCTGCTTAGATACGCCTTCTACGGGCAAATATATCTTGAATGGACAAGATGTATCTGAAATGTCTGAAAATGAATTAGCGGCTGTCAGAAATAAGGAAATTGGTTTTGTTTTCCAAACCTTTAACTTACTTCCCCGCCAATCAGCACTCGAAAACGTGGCCTTGCCTTTAATCTACGCCGGCTACTCTAAGAAAGAACGCACAGAGATCGCCATGAGAACTTTGAAAGGGGTAGGACTAGACAACCGCGCCTTACATAAGCCGAACGAGCTTTCAGGGGGTCAAAGACAGCGTGTAGCCGTGGCTCGTGCTTTAGTGAATGATCCTTCGATCTTATTAGCTGATGAACCAACCGGTAACTTAGATACTAAAACCTCCTACGAGATCATGGATCTCTTCGATCAATTGCACAAAAAAGGCAATACCATCGTCATGGTTACCCACGAAGACGATATTGCCCAATATGCCCACCGTATCATCCGTTTGCGTGATGGCGTCGTAGAGTCTGACACCATCAACAAGAACGTGAGAAAGGTAGAAAAAATCTAAAACTTTATCCGATCCGTTCCGTATGGTGCACGTTGTGCTCTACGTAACCAGGTATTGGCTTCCGCATCATTCACAAAGTGTTCCTTCGTAGGATCCCATTGCAACTTGCGAGGGATTTTCATCGCTACGTGTGTGATCAAGCAAACCGTACAAGCGCGGTGCCCTATCTCGATTGGGGAAATAGGTTCTTTGCGCGACTCGATACAATCTAACCAGTTCCCGTGTTGGTCTTCGGAGTGATAGAGATGAATCTCATTTGCTCCAATGACGGACTCTAATAGCTTCGGATCAGAGGCATCTAAGGCTTTAGAACGCACTTTCGCCGTTGGATCGCTAGGAGTAGCCGCATAATCACCACGGGAAACAAAAATCCACCCTTCAGTCCCTTCATAGCGAATTCCGTTTTGGTAGCCTCCTGAAGTATACATCGTGATGCCGTTAGCATATTCCGCTTT
>JBJTMW010000189.1:0-3518 GCA_046070715.1 Aquirufa sp.
TCTGAAATTTCGTATTCTAGGTTATTCGCATCGACAGATTCCTCCATCTTATCCATCGACATTCCTTTTAAATTAGGAACTTTAATGGTCTCCCCATGATGTGTGCTCCAGGGTAAATACACAAAAAAGAAACCAAAAAACAACACTAAAAATAACGTCACTAAGATCGCGACGTGCAGGTAGAAGTCCTTTTTTGATTTAGTTGAAATGATGGCCATAGAGGGAGAAATCTAATATGGTGCAAGATAATAAAATCATCATAGAATTGGATTCAAAATGCAGAAATTGTGCTGCGCAATAATTTCTTGCATTTTGAATCCAATTCCATTCTTCATTTTCTTTCCTCTCTCTACTCTATTATCTATTCTCTCTAATCTAAACTCTGCGCAACAAAAAAGGGGCTCGCGCCCCCCTTTTGTATACTGTCCACTGACTACTGACAACTGCCGACTGCCCACTGCCCACTGTCCACTGACTACTGTCTAATACTTAAACACCTTATCTCCCGCCATTACTTCTTGCGTTTTTTCGTCAAAAGTAACGCGTTGTCCCGTGCGGTAAGCTGCATTAGACATGATGGTTGCGATCGAGTGTTGGTAACCTGCTTCGATAGGAGCATTAGGCGTTTTGCGAGAACGAACACATTCCATCCAGTTTTTTACGTGGTTGAACGTTAAAACGTCCCCACCAGTATCTGCATCCGTCGCCACTTTTGCACCTTCGATTTTCATCGTAGGTAATAAGTTTGCTTGAAGACCCATGGCTTTAGCTTCACGTTCACGAAGACCTCCGTTAGGAGAAATTGTGTTTGTGTCTAAGTTTAATTCACCACCGTTTGAGTAGTAAATTTCTTTCGTTCCACCCGCTGAATTCGAGAAACGAGATGTGAATTGTACTTGGAAACCTTTGTTTCCTTGGCCATAATCCATGACAACAGTCATCGTGTCTGCGTTTTTACGTCCGTCGTTCCATTGGTAGATACCGCCATTTGCGACTACTGAGTTCGGGTGTTTTAAGCCGGTGAACCAGTGCACGGTGTCGATTTGGTGAGACATCCATTGACCTGGAATACCAGATGAATAAGGCCAAAATAGGCGGTATTCTAAGTATTTGCGCGGATCAAACGTATCTGCTGGACGGTTCATTAAGAAGCGTTTCCAGTCGATATCCGATTCCTTCAAAATGCTCGTTAATTCTGGGCGTCTCCAGCGACCTGGTTGATTCACGTTCCACATTAACTCCACCATTTTGATATCACCAAATTTACCCGACTTGATAAATTCCTCCGCCGCCCAATAGTTTTCACCAGAACGACGTTGAGATCCGATTTGAACGATTTTGCCCGAATCTTTTACCGCTTTTAAAACGGCGCGCGCATCTTCCATCGTTTCAGCTAAGGGCTTTTCTGTGTAGGTATCACAGCCCGCTTTTACAGCTTCGATGGTGTGTAAAGCGTGTTGGAAGTCCGCTGTGGAGATGAAAACGGCGTCGATTCCTTTAGCAGAATACAATTCCTCATTATTTCTATAGGTCTGGATTGTGCCACCTAATTCTTTTTCTAAATAGGCTTTTCCCTCGTCTCTGCGGCGATTCCACAGGTCTGATAGGGCGACCATTTCGAAGTTCATTCCTTTGGCCAAAGCCTTAAATGGCGGCACATGTGACGCCCGGTGACGATCAGAGAAACCTACGCAAGCCACGCGAACGCGGTCGTTTGCGCCAAGAATCTTGCTGTACGATTTTGGGCTAAAAGCTAAAGTACCTAGAGAAGCTAGGGCACCTTTGTGTAAAAATTCTCTTCTTTCCATAGGTTGGTTTATTTAATTTCTCTGATTTTGATGTTTTTGTAGAATACGGAATCTCCGTGCTCTTGGAAAAGGATCGGGCCGGAATCTTGTGCACCAAAACCATCCCATACCTTGTGTTTACTGTGTGCCACTAGAACGTTGAAAATAGGGCTTTTGCGTTCATATTCCACGACTTTGAAGCCATTTAACCAGTGTTGAACGATGTTATTTGGATAAACGATGATACGCGCATTGTTCCATTCGCCTACTTTCTTTTGGAAACGACCATCAATTTTTTTCGACGGAATAATGTCATATAAACTAGCCATCGTTCTGTTTCCCACGGTACCTAATTTCGCATCAGGGTGTTTCGCATCGTCCAAAACTTGGTATTCCAAGCCGATCGCTGACATGCCCGAGTTGTAGGATTCGTTTACGAAATATTTCACTCCTGAATTTGCACCCTCCGTCAATTTGAAATCAAAGGTTAACTCAAACGCTGAGAATTTGTCATTCGTCAAAATATCGCCGCCATTCCCTGATTCTTTTCCACCTGAGCTATTCACGTGTAATGTTCCGTCTTCTACTGTCCAAACCGATGGCGGAGCCGTCGTTTTAAAGGCTGAACGGAAGCCAGTTAAGTCTTTTCCATTAAATAAAAGACGGAAGCCTTGCGCTTGTTCTTGCGGCGAAAGGTTGTTTAACAGATAGTTGTCTACGACTACGTTGTTGTCCAAAGCACGCGGTTGCATGTCTTTTCCGGTTTGGATACGGATGTTTTTCCACATCACTTGCATGCCGGGTTTCATTTCTCCGTAAATCGCGTGAACTTGGAAGGCGATAAAACCTTTGGCCGTCATATCATCTACCAAATAAGTAACTGGAATGTCATTAATCCAGGTTCGGATGGTGCTTCCGATTGATTCTACACGGTAATGATTCCAAACATCTCCTAATTTAAAGGCCTTCTTCGCCTCTGGTTTAAGTTCGTTTTGGGCTAACCAACCACGGCGAGATTCGTCATAAATACCACCTGACCAGCCTCTAGTAGAGGGGTCAATTTCAGCTTGGTAACCGTGAACGCGTCCATTTTGGTATTCAGGAATAGATAAACTTCTGAATTGAACGCCTGAATTCATTTTGTTGTCTACTTTGACATCGAACTCCAAGATAAAATCGCCGTATTCCTGTTCCGTAGCCATGAAGGAATTAGGAGTGTTCGCCACGGTGGTACCCACCATCGCTCCATCCTTTACTTCATATTTTGCCTGTCCATTGAGTTGTTTGAAACCTTTGAAGGTTTTTCCGTCGAATAAGTTAGTCCATTTTTGAGCCTGTGCGTTTACCGATCCAATCGTTAAAAACAAGCTTAAAAAGGGTATAATCAATTTTTTCATAGGTTATTTTTGTTTTCTTAACAAGGCTTAGTTCTTCGAAATTTACTCAATTATCTCAAAATAATTTAGTTTCTGTAGGGGGTGAAAGCAGGGCAGGAAAATAGTCGTGGACCTAAGCCGGTTTTAACGGGTATTCTATTATTTTTGTAGATTATTATTTCATGACTATGCAAAAACAGACCAAAGCCATCCGCATTCAAGCGGAAAGATCTCAAAACAGAGAACATTCGGTGCCTTTATACTTGACTTCTAGCTTCACATTTGAGGATGCGGAGCAGGGGAGAGCGATATTCGCGGATGAAATGGCAGGAAATATCTACTCCCGTTATATGAA
>JBJTMW010000190.1:0-4166 GCA_046070715.1 Aquirufa sp.
GCCCTGAATTTGCCTTTGGATCAATACCTATTAGGCGAGAATTTTGAGGTCCAAATGAGCCCCTTCATCATCACCCAGTACCTTTTTAATTTTATGAAGCCGCTGGCGATTTGGATGTTGATTTATTTCTTCTTTCAATACTCGAAAAAGCAGCTGGAAATGGAACGCGAAAAGAATCAGCTGGAGCGGGCCATTCAGGAAACCGAGGGCAAGGTTTTGCGCGCCCAGATGAACCCCCATTTCGTTTTCAATGCCCTCAATAGCATCCGTGCCTTGATTACAGAAGATCCAGCTAAGGCCAAAAAAGGGATTAATCAACTCTCCAAACTGCTCCGCAGCTCCCTGCTCACCGAACGCAAAAAGACGATCTCCATCGCTGAAGAATTAGACACGATTATCGACTACCTGAATTTGGAAAAAATCCGCTACGAAGAGCGCTTAACCTGGAAAATAGGAGTAGCAAAAGAAATAAATCAAGCCCAAATCCCACCGATGTTATTGCAGACTTTGGTGGAGAATGCCATCAAACATGGGATTGCCCATTCTTCGAAGGAAGGCTTGATTGAGATCAAGAGTGAATTAATCGACGATTTGATTCAATTACAGGTGATTAATCCAGGGCATTTGAAAAGTCGCGGGGAATCTACCGGCATCGGCCTGATCAATTCCCAAAATCGATTAACCTTATTGTTTGGGGAGACCGCTCATATTGACATAAAACCTTTGGACAAAAATCGCGTCCTTGCTTCCGTTATGATTCCGTATCTTACCGAAACAATAGCCTAATTCCCATATGAGAGCCCTTATCGTAGACGACGAACGCCTTGCCAGAAATGAACTGAAACGTTTATTAGAAAATTTCCCGTCCATCGAGGTGATCGGGGAGGCCGCGAATACGGATGAGGCGAGTCAATTGATCGAGGAATTACAACCCGATGTGGTCTTTTTAGATATCCAAATGCCTGGCAAAACGGGTTTTGAGTGGCTAGAAGAATGGGATGGATTTCTGCCTGAAATCATCTTCACGACAGCTTTTGATGAATATGCATTGAAGGCATTCGAGGTGAATGCCTTAGATTATGTATTAAAGCCCATCGAACTAGCGCGTTTAAGTGAGAGCATTCAGAAATTAGAATCCCGTTTTCAGCGTCCAGCCTCCACCGAAAAATCGGTTACAGCGAATCACGTGTTAGGCGGTAACGACCAGATTTTCGTGAAAGATGGGGAGAAATGTTGGTTCGTGCGCTTGGATCGCGTCCGTTTGTGCGAATCGATGGGGAATTATGTGCGCTTGTTTTTTGACGACCAAAAACCCCTTGTTTTAAAATCCCTCAATTCCTTAGAGGAACGCTTAGATCCGAAAGTATTCTTCCGTTGCAACCGCAAACACATCGTAAACCTGAACTTCATCGAAAAGATAGAACCTTGGTTTTCCGGCGGCTTGCAAGTGACTTTAAAAGGGGAAAAAGCGGAGAAAATCGAAATTTCTCGTCGTCAATCGATCCGCTTTAAGGAGCTTTTGTCTCTTTAGTACTTTTAGTGGTTCGCGCTGGTGCTTCACCTAACAAGAATCCATAGGGTTCTAAATTAGGAATCGAATCGAATATTACTTTCATGACCGCTGTTAATGGTAAGGCCAAAATCAAACCTGGAATTCCCCAAAGCAATTCCCCGCACAACAAAGCCAGCATCGCGACCATCGGGTTCATACTTACTTTCGATCCCACCACGAGTGGCGTAATAAAGTTCGCTTCAATAAACTGAGCGGCTGCCACCCAGGCCACCACAGCTAAGGCGTGCGATGGGCTCAAAGTCACTAAGCTCAATAAGATGGGCAAAAGCGCTCCCATCCAAATACCGATGTAGGGAATCAATAACAAAATCCCGGTCAAAAAGCCGAAAAACACGGGATACTCCACCCCTATCCACCAAAATCCGACCGAGTTCAACACGCCCACTATACCCATCACAACGATTAATCCGACTAAATACCCTTGAACTACCGAGCCTGTTTTTTCCATGACTTTGGTTAGTACCTGCCCCTCCGTTTTAGGAAAAACCTTCTGCAAAAAGCTTTCGAAAAAATCGCGGTAAAACAAGAAGAAAAAGGTAAATACCGGCACTAAAATCAGGGCTGTCACGGCGTGCAAGGCCGTCGAAAAAGTCGTACTTATAATGACCCCAGAATTCTTCAATAAGGCCATTAACTCATTACTCAGCTCTAACATCTGCTTCCGACGCGAGATATTGAAATTCGCAGAAATAAAGGATTGTAAACTGGAGATCCACTTTTCGGCCTTTTTCGCAAAGAGCGGAAGCTCAGAGGAGAATTCCATAATTTGCATTCCTGCCACGAAAAGCAAAGAGGATATCAAAGCAAAGGTCAATAAGATAGCGATGAAGATGGCGAGGGCGCGGGGAAAACCTTTGGCCTCCATAAATTTACTTGCAGGCAAAAGCAAAAGCGATAAAACGAGCGCAAAAGAAAGCAAAATCAAGAGGTCCTGCAATACGTAAGCCGCCGCAATAATCAAGGCCATCGAAAGCAGAGCGTTGGATAAACGGGACGAATAAGCGGTGTTGTTTGACATATCTGATAAATTAACAATTACATAACATACGACTTCCTATATTTGTGTCGTAATCCGTTCACAACCTATGGCACAAGTTTCTCCCGCATACAAAATTCTACTCGTAGATGATGATGCAGACATTTTGGAGTTATTGGAATACAATTTACTAAAAGAAAACTTTCTTTTAGCAAAAGCCACAAATGGAAAAGAGGCCATCGCTGCCGCGAAATCATTCCAGCCTCATTTGATCATCATGGATGTGATGATGCCAGAAATGGATGGAATCGAAGCAGCGCGCCAAATCAAATCAAATCCCGAGTTCAAAAACACGCTTATCCTGTTCTTAACGGCGCGCGGAGAAGAGTATACAGAAATTGCCGCGTTTGAGAGTGGAGCTACAGATTATGTCGTAAAACCCATCAAATTACGCGCCTTAATCAGCCGAATTAACGCCTTATTAACACGGGAGGCTATTATTCCTGAATCGAAAAACGACGTCATTTCGATAGGCGATCTTGTCATCGATCGCGTACAATATGCGGCGACTTTTCAGGGAAGAGCATTGATTTTACCCAAAAAGGAATTTGAATTACTTTCCTTCCTGGCGAAGAATCCGAACAAGGTTTTCAATCGCGATGAGTTATTGGAGAAAGTGTGGGGATCGGATGTATTCGTAGTGGAACGCACCGTGGATGTGCATATCCGTAAATTGCGCGAGAAAATCCCGGAATATTACATCAAAACATTGAAGGGTGTGGGCTATTTATTTTCAATCGAGAAAGCCTAATTGCCCATTTTTAGGTAAATTGCATCCTGAATGATGCGCCTAATTTTCCTCCTATTTTTTAGTCTTCTTTTCAGCGGCCTGCAAGCGCAGGGGCCTAAACGCGAGTTAAGGGGAGTTTGGGTAGCTACGGTCCAAAACATCGACTGGCCCAGCCCGCGCAATTACGACGGCGCGAAACAAAAAACCGAATTTATCGATCTCTTAAATTCCCATCAGAAAACGGGAATAAACGCACTTTTTGTGCAAATAAGAACAGCTTCTGACGCGCTCTATGCGAAAAGCGCGGAACCATGGACGACCTATCTATCTGGAAAACAAGGGCAGGCTCCTAGCCCCTATTACGATCCATTGGAGTTTATGATCGATCAGACTCATGCGAGGGGAATGGAATTTCATGCCTGGTTGAATTTGAATCGCGCTTCGATGTCATCGCGGTCCTTATTGAGTTCAGAGCACGTGGCTAGAAAGCATCCGGAATGGTTGCTGACCTATAATGGGCAATTATTGTTTGATTTTGGGATTCCGGCGGCGCGCCATTATATCGCCGGATTAGTGCGAAATATTATCCTGAATTACGACGTGGATGGGATTCACTTTGATGATTATTTCTATCCGTATCCAGATCCGAAATCAACGTTGAATGATGAAGATACGTATGTAAAATACCGACTTACTGGGGAGTCAAAAGCAGACTGGAGACGTCGCAATACCAGCGCACTGATTCAGGAAATCTCGGAGACGATTCGCAAAACCAATCCGAAAATCAAGTTTGGCATTAGCCCATTCGGGATTTGGCGACATAAAAC
>JBJTMW010000191.1:0-7119 GCA_046070715.1 Aquirufa sp.
AGTTCCCTCTCCAGTGGCAGGTTATTTGCAGAAGATTTTAGTTCCTGTGGGTTCTGTTGCTACTATTGGTAAAGCGATTTGTGTGATAGATGCCGTTTCATCAGAAGCTACTTCCACCACAGATTCGTTTTCGTTAGATGAAAGCATGTCTGCATTAATCGATTTAACGGTAGGATCGTCTGAATTAAGTACAGAGAAATCTACTAATCCGTGGATTTCTCCCTTGATTAAGCAGATTTGTCAGTCGGAGAATGTATCCCAAAGAGAATTAAACCAACTGCCCGGTTCCGGTCTTGATGGTCGCATCACGAAGAAAGATGTGTTGAATTATATTGCGGTACGCAATTCGAAGCGCCTAATTTCATCTGGAACCTTGAGTCAAGGGGCCGGAATGCGGCTTCCTGGTGACGAAGTGATCGAAATGGATCGTATGCGGAAGATGATTTCTGAACGCATGCTTGATTCTAAACGAATAGCACCCCACGTAACGTCATTCTTAGAAGCTGATGTGACCAATATGGTGAATTGGCGTGCAAAAGTGAAGCAAGACTTTCAAGACAAATACAAGGAAGCCTTGACCTTCACTCCGCTCCTATTTAAAGCGACTGCGGATGCATTGAAGGATTTTCCAGGTATGCTCATATCGGTGGAAGGAAATTACATCGTTCAACACGCTCAAATAAATATTGGGATGGCGGTTGCCTTGCCTAATGGTAATTTAATTGTCCCTGTTATTCACGAAGTGGATAAAATGACATTGGCCGAATTGACTCAAAAGGTCAATGATTTATCAGCTCGTGCCCGGGCGAATAAATTGAAGCCTGCTGATTTAGAGGGTGGGACTTTTACCATTTCTAATATTGGTGGATTTGGCAATTTAATGGGAACCCCTATTATCGTGCAGCCTCAAGTGGGTATTCTAGCCTTTGGCGTTATTGAAAAGAAACCTGCCGTCATTACCAATGACCAGGGTGAAGATGTCATTGCCATCCGTCAAACGATGTTCATCTCTCATTCCTATGACCACCGCGTGGTGGATGGTTCGCTGGGAGGAGGATTCGTGAAACGGGTGTCAGATTACTTGGAGAAGTTTAGTGTAGAAACTCAGATATAAAAAAAGAGCCTCAATTGAGGCTCTTTTTATTTTTAGAATTTAGCATCCGCCGGTTTCACATTCGGACGAATGATTCTAAGCAGCGTTAGTAATTTGATCATCGGATAAGTTGGATCGAACTCAAACCACTTTGTTGCGAAATTAACGCGGTTCGGTAGTTTATGGTGGTTGTTTTGGAACAACTCGCCCATCATCACTACGTCAAAGATTAAGGAGTTCTTCGAGTGATCGTGGTTGTCATAGTTTTGGTAACCGTATTTATGACCTGACCAGTTTACGATCGCTCCGTGTACAGGTCCCATCAAAAAGTGAACGGGTAACAAGAAGAAAAAGGCCCAGTGCATGTCGAAATAAACAAAGCCTACGATATAAAGAGAAGCATAAGCCACTCCCCATCCCAAACGGGAGATCCAAGAATCCCCAATTTTTTCAATCGTTTTAGATACAGGATAGTCATGCTCAAAGCGCTCTTCTACCTTTTGCTCTCTGTTTAAAACCGCATTATAGATGTTTTTTGTCTTCCACATCATCGTAAATACGTTGCTCGAGAACATGGGCGAGTGTGGATCCTTTTTCGTGTCAGAGAACGCGTGGTGCATTCTGTGTAAAATCGCGTAAGCACGAGGGCTTAAAAAGGAAGATCCTTGCGATAAGTAAGTCAAGAAATAAAAGAATTTTTCCCAAAACTTGTTCATCAAAAACATTTTGTGAGCGGAATAACGATGTAGGAAAAACGTTTGGCTAAACAAGGAAACATACCAATGTATGAAGAAAGCCGGTAGTACTAATTGCATAATAGAATTGAGATTATAATGATTCAACAAAGTTACGAAGCAAATGTTTCTTTTTTAACCTGCATTCGCGTTAAATAACTGATTTTAGTCAGAATTCAGAATATGTAAGCCAAGGCAAACGGCTATTCCAGCGGTCTCCGTACGTAAAATAGACTTTCCAAGACTAAAAGGTTTCCAATTGTTATTAACTAATAATGCTGATTCCTCTGGCGTAAAGTCCCCTTCTGGACCAACAAGTACGTGATATTCCTGACCTTTCACGGCTATTTTAGCTAGCGAAGACACGGGAGGATTCGAAATATAAGCGAAAAGTTTTTCGCCCCCCTCCTTAGCTGTAACTTCTTTTATCGTATGTAAACCCGTTATTTCAGGCAAATACAAGTTCTTGGATTGCTTCAAAGCCGAAATTGCTGTTTTCTCCAAACGCTGGAGTTTGATTTCTTTTCTTTCCGAATTCTTAGAAGCAAAGAAATGTATCCCGTGTATGCCAAATTCCCCACATTTTTCTACCATCCACTCCATGCGCTCCATTTGCTTCGTGGGAGCCACATATAGGTGAATCTTGTACGAAGGAGACGGTTCAGATTCAATCACTTCCAATGGACCGAATGCTACTTTTTTGCCTTCTATTGAAGTAATCGCCGAACTAAATTTAGTTCCGCGACCATCTAACAGGTGAATGGTCTCTCCTACTCTTAAACGCAATACCCGTAAAGCATGAAAGGATTCCTCTTCTGATAAATAAGAGGAATCCTTTGCATTAGGAGCGTAAAATACGGCTATACTCATGTGTTATTCGTCTTCATCCTCGTCCTCATCGTCTGAGTTGAAGGTATAAAGTGATGGATCAAGGCTTAGGGTGTTGCCATTAAAGTCTTGTACGAATTGCGATAGCATCTCGTCATCTAAAGCTGGAACATACAAGGCTACTTCAATACTGACACCATAGTCGAATTCTGGATCGATTTCGATATACTCTGCTACCTTAATTTCTTCGTTTTCCTCTAGGTCTTCTATCACTTCCAGAATTAACATTTCTACCTCTTCGTCTAATTCCTCATTAGGTTCATAATTTTCATCACGGTTCTCTAAAGGAACATACAAGGGGTATTGCTGTATGATTTCGCGTTCAGCTGCTTCGTATAATAAGCTGGAATAATGCAATTGAAGGGTACAGACAATGGCATCATATATGACTTCTTGTTTTTCATATTGACCCACAAATTGAATGTGAACCATTTCTCGCTCATTTCCAGAAGGTAATTCTTCGTCCAAAATATAGACAAAAGAACGATTCTCTGCTTCGCATTGCTTTTTTAAGGCTGCAATTTCTGCTGGATCAAAGCCTGGGTTGGTGTTTGTAGACATCTGGGTTTATTTGATTAACAATAGTTCACGGTATTTTGGTAATGGCCATTCATCATCGTCGATGATTAATTCTAATTTATCGACGCTGTAGCGAATCTCTTCGAAAAAGCCTTTTACCTTCGTGCTGTATAACACCGCTCTTTCTTCTAAATCTTCGATATTATTAGCCTCTTTACGCGCCTCTGTCATTCCATTTTGTAAACGAACGATAGAAGACGTGTATTCGGAGATTTTTTTAATCATTTCGATCGTAGGCGCATAGTATTGAGGATCGATGCCGATTTCTTTTTGGCCCTTTACATTCTCTACTAATTGCGTTTGATACTTCAATGAAGTCGAAACAATGTGGTTAATCGCCATATCACCGATCACACGAGATTCGATTTGAATCTTTTTCACATAGTTCTCTAACTCGATTTCATGACGTGCGTGCATCTCCTCTTTCGAGTAAATACCATGCTTCGTGAATAATTCAATCGATTCAGGACGAGCATAAACGGCTAAAGCCTCTGGTGTAGTTTTTAAATTAGACAATCCGCGACGCGCAGCTTCCTCTACCCATTTATCAGAATATCCATTGCCTTCGAAACGGATGTTTTTCGATTCTTTCACGTAGCGCTTTAACACCTCCATGATGGCTAATTCCTTCTTCACGCCTTTCTCCAATACTTCTTCTACTTCCTTACGGAATTTAATCAGTTGATCAGCTACTATCGTATTTAATACGGTCATTGGAGCTGCAGAGTTTGCAGAAGATCCTACTGCACGGAATTCGAATTTATTACCTGTAAAGGCGAATGGAGATGTTCTGTTGCGATCTGTATTATCAAGGATTAAGGATGGAATCTTGTTGATACCTAATTTAAGGTAGACATTGTCCCCTTTTTCTAATTGAATTTCATCCAGGCCATCCATGTTTTCCATGTCGTCCAAAACTTGGCTCATCGTACTACCTAAGAAAGCAGAAACGATGGCTGGAGGAGCTTCGTTAGCTCCCAAGCGATGCTCATTTCCTGCTGAGGCGATAGAGGCACGCAATAAATCAGCGCGATCATGTACCGCTTTTAAGGTATTGACAAAGAATGTCAAGAAGCGTAAATTCTCTTTAGGCTTCGATGATGGGGCTAATAAGTTTATTCCCGTATCTGTCGCTAAAGCCCAGTTATTATGCTTTCCGGATCCATTGATTCCTGCGAAAGGTTTTTCGTGGAAAAGGACCTTGAATTTGTGTTTAGACGCTACTTTGGACATCAAATCCATCAATAACGCATTGTGGTCACAGGCTAAGTTCGCTTCCTCAAAGGTAGGTGCCACCTCAAATTGTGCTGGAGCTACTTCATTGTGACGCGTTCTTACCGGCATGCCTAATTTAAGTGCCTCGATTTCGAAGTCTACCATGAAGGCATTCACGCGGTTTGGAATAGATCCAAAATAATGATCTTCTAATTGCTGTCCTTTCGCTGGTGCGTGACCAAAAACCGTACGCCCTGCCATCACTAAATCGGGACGTGCATTAAACAAGGCTTCGTCTACAACGAAATATTCTTGCTCCGCTCCTAAAGTCGGGATGACTTTGCTAACATCGCGATTAAAAAATTCTTTAATCACAGCAGTAGCCGCTTTATCCACTAATTCAATTGATTTTAATAAAGGAGTTTTGTAGTCCAAAGCCTCTCCCGTATAGGAAACAAAGACGGATGGAATACATAAAGTAGCCGTGCCTGCCGCATTTTCCATAATAAAGGCTGGCGAAGATGGATCCCAGCCGGTATAGCCACGAGCCTCAAACGTCGAACGAATACCTCCGTTAGGGAATGAGGATGCATCGGGTTCTTGTTGTACTAAGGCAGATCCTTTGAACTTCTCTACGGCTTTTCCATTGCTTAAATCAATGTCAAAGAAGGAATCGTGTTTTTCTGCAGTTGTACCCGTTAACGGTTGAAACCAGTGCGTATAGTGGGTAGCCCCTTTCGAAATGGCCCATGATTTCATCGCTGCAGCCACTTCATCCGCCGCATCACGATCGATCTTAGAACCTGTTTGAATGGCAGTATTAATCTTTAAATAAGCCTCTGGGGATAATAATGAGCGCATTACTTCATCACTGAAGGTCATGCTTCCATAATAGTCGGATACTTTTTCGGTAGGGAGTTTTACCGGAGTTCCTGTGCGGGATTGAGCTAACTCAAGCGCCTTAAATCGAGTGATTGCCATATGAAGTTTTTATTTCTTAGGTAAAAATAGCGAATTGTAGTGGGATAAAAAACGAGGAAAAATGAAAAGTAGGATTGAATTTTCCGTTTTTAATTTGGATTTTTTGAGTTTTTGCAAAATCGTCGCTTGTTTTTGTAGGATTTTTTGATGTAAACTATTGTTTTTCCTAAAAAGAGGATTATTTTTGCTATACAAATTCCTAAAAAAGTATTTTTGTTTCAAAATCAAGTATAAAAATCATGGCTAAATCAAAATTAGAGTACATTTGGTTGGATGGCTACAAGCCAACGCAAAGTTTACGTTCTAAGACTAAAATTGAGAACAATTTTAGCGGCAAATTAGAGGACCTAGATATGTGGTCTTTTGATGGTTCTTCTACTCAACAAGCAGAAGGCGGTTCTTCTGACTGTCTATTGAAGCCAGTCTATGTTTGCCCAGATCCAGCACGTCGTGATGGTTATTTAGTGATGTGTGAAGTATTAAACGCAGACGGAACTCCGCATGAGTCTAACGGTCGTGCAACGATTGATGACGATGATAACGATTTCTGGTTTGGTTTTGAACAAGAGTATTTCCTTTGGGATCCAGAAACAAACAAGCCTTTAGGTTTCCCAGCAAATGGATATCCAGCACCTCAAGGACCTTACTACTGTTCAGTAGGCGCAAATAATGCGTACGGACGTGAGATTATTGAAGAACACATGGATTTGTGTATCGACGCAGGTTTAAATATTGAAGGTATTAACGCTGAGGTAGCCGCTGGACAATGGGAATTCCAAATGTTCGCTAAAGGTGCTAAGCAAGCGGGTGATGAAATCTGGTTAGGTCGTTATATTTTAGAGCGTTTAGGCGAGAAATATGGTGTTGCGATCAACTGGCACTGCAAGCCTTTAGGTGAATTAGATTGGAACGGTTCAGGAATGCACGCGAACTTCTCTAATACAGTATTACGTACAGCAGGAAATAAAGAAGCATACGATACAATTTGTCAATCATTCGCTCCATTTGTGAAAGAACACATTGAGGTGTATGGTGCTGACAACCACATGCGTTTAACAGGTAAGCACGAAACGGCTTCGATCCATGATTTCTCTTATGGAATCTCTGATCGTGGTGCATCGATTCGTATCCCTATCGCAGCAGTAGAAAAAGGATGGAAAGGTTGGTTAGAAGACCGTCGTCCGAACTCAGCGGCAGATCCATATAAAGTGGCTGCGCGTATTATCAAGACGGTTAAGACTGCCAAAGTATAATACATTTATCTAGCATTTATATACTTTTATAGACAAGATGGCGGGTTTTCCCGCCATTTTTGTTTTACCTTTGCATCCTGATTTCAGGTATGAAAAAAGTTGCTTTTTACACTCTTGGTTGCAAATTGAATTTTGCCGAATCCAGCTCCATCGCTCGATCTCTCGAACCGATGGGTTTTGTGCGCTCGGAGTTTCAAGATCAACCCGATCTGTTTGTTATCAATACCTGTAGCGTAACGGAACAGGCGGACAAGAAGTGTAAAAAAGTAGTAAGAGAGGCGAAGAAGGTTAATCCGAATTCGACCGTTGTTATCATTGGCTGTTATGCCCAATTGAAACCAGAAGAAATTTCAGCTATTCCAGGGGTGGATTTAGT
>JBJTMW010000192.1:0-4641 GCA_046070715.1 Aquirufa sp.
TACTTCGACTTTCTTACCAGGTTGGATTTTTCCAAAACCCATAATCACGTCAATCTTGTTTTTCTTCATCAAAAACTGAACGCCTTTGCTCATGCTATCCGCCACGCCACGAGAACGGGAAATAACCGCAGAGAAATCAGCTTCTGCGCCTTTTACGGTAATTCCGTAATCAGCCGCGTGCTTGATGTATTCGAAAACTTGGGCAGATTTCAAAAGGGCTTTCGTAGGAATACATCCCCAGTTTAGGCAAATACCACCTAAGGATTCTTTCTCTACAATTGCACATTTTAAACCTAATTGAGAAGCTCGGATAGCTGCTACATAACCCCCTGGGCCTGAGCCTACCACGATCAAATCGTATTGTTGCGCCATTTTATTGCTTGATTTAAATGAATGAGGCCGCAATTTAGCACAAAATCGGGTATATTTGCACTTTATTAAGTAGAAAAACACATGACTAGAGACAGGTTCAATGACCTGAAAGCCAGAATAGAGGCTTTAAGGAGGTATCTTTGACTACGATCACAAGAAATATTTAATCTCTGAACTAGAGACGGTCACCTTGGATCCCGAATTTTGGAACAATCCTGACAAAGCAGAAGGCACGATGCGCGAGATGCGTGGGCTGAAGTTTTGGACGGATGGATTCGATAAACTCGCGAATGCGCAAGGTGATTTAGAAACCATTTGGGAATTTTACGAAATGGGTGAAGCCACTGAGGCTGAAGTGGATGCAGAAGGCGAGAAGCTGGAGGCAAACCTGGAGGCTTTGGAATTCCGCAAAATGATGTCTGACGAGGGCGACAATATGAGCGCCGTCTTAGAAATCAACGCCGGAGCAGGTGGAACCGAATCCCAAGACTGGGCCGCTATGTTATTGCGCATGTACCACATGTGGGCAGAAAAGAACGGCTTCAAAGTCCGTTTAGTGGATGAAAATCCAGGGGACGTAGCCGGAATTAAATCTGTAACGATCGAGGTGGACGGTGAATTTGCCTACGGAAACTTAAAATCAGAAAATGGGGTGCACCGCCTGGTGCGTATTTCCCCTTTCGACTCGAACGCGCGACGTCACACGTCATTTGCATCGGTCTATATCTGTCCTTTGGCGGATGATACCATCGAAATTGAAATTAATCCAGCGGATATCGATTGGGATACCTTTCGTTCCGGTGGTGCAGGAGGCCAAAACGTGAACAAAGTGGAAACCGCCGTTCGTTTGACCCACAAACCTTCCGGAATCATCATCGCTTGCCAGCAAGAACGCTCGCAATTGATGAATAAAGAGGTGGCATTACGTCTTTTGAAGTCCAAATTATACCAAATCGAAATCGACAAACGCAACGCCGCGCGCGCCGAAGTGGAGGCAGGCAAGAAGAAAATCGAGTGGGGTTCTCAGATTCGTTCCTATGTATTAGACGATCGCCGCGTGAAAGATCACCGCACGAATTACCAAACATCGAATACGGATGCGGTCTTGGATGGGGAGATCAATGAGTTTATTAAGGCGTATTTGATGGAGAACTAGGGGACAGTCCGCAGTGGGCAGTCGGCAGTGGGCAGTCGACAGTTGACTATTGGGTTTTTTCCGTCGATTCGACTACCGCGGCTTCCGTTTCCTCTTCTAAAGACGCAAGGTAATCTAGCAGTAAGTCCTTTGCGTAAGAAAGAGCTAGTGCCAAAGCGTAAGATTTGATGGCATCGCCCACGAAAGAACCTTTTTTCTTAGAGCCAGAGAACATCGAATAAAGTAAATAACCACCAGCTACAATGCCTCCTGCGATTAACAGCTGGTTACCTACTTTTTTGTATTCGGTGACCGTCTCGGTTAGTTGCTCTTGAATTTCTGCCGCTTGGCTTTCTAATTCGGCTCTCTTTTCGCTATTCTGACTCATTTTTTGTAGGCTTTAGGGATAAGAATAGAAACAGGCTGGCTAATCCGATGATCAGGGCCACGATAAAATAACCGATAAACCGGCTTCCTAAGGCCTCATTAATCCATTCTGATCCCCCTAAAAGAAGGAAGAAAAGGGTGATTCCGAAACCGGTCGCCACCAGAAAAAGTTTGAAAATCCGAATGAAGATTTCCTCTAGTTTTTCTTGAATATCTAACTTGATAAGCTCAAATTGTGTTTTGAGATAATTTGTTATCAATTCTACAAGGCGGTTATTTTCGAAAAAACCCATGGTTTATTTTTGCTTTAACTTCGCTTCAATTGAGTGTTGCGTGTGCGGTACAAGACGCAAACGTTCTTTGGAAATTAACTTACCTGAATCGATGCAAACGCCGTAAGTCCCATTTTTAATACGCATTAACGCATTTTCAAGGTTCTTCGCGAACTTTTGCTGGCGAACCGCTAATTGATTTAAGTTTTCTTTTTCCGCGGTATCAGCTCCGTCTTCCATCACTTTCGAGTTACCGGAAGTCGCGTCTGTGCCCGTATCATTTTTCTTGTTCAGCGATTCTCTTAAATACTTTAATTCAGCGTTTGTATCGTCTAATTTAACACGGATAATTTGTTCAAACTCTTTTAATTCTTCGGCAGAGTATCTTTGTTTTTCTTCGTTTGCCATAAATCTATCTAAATTGTAGTCTTTTACCTAAATACAAATATAAAAAGGCTGAGCTTAATAAGGTAATGATTCGGATAAAATCTCTGACAAATTTTTTAGTCCCTGTTTTTCAGGGGTTTAAGCCAGTCGATATAGCCTTTTGTGGCCAAAGCAATAAAGACCGCATAAAGCGCCGCTGTCCCCCACAAGCCTTTGTTCACATACATTCCTACGTAGACGATATCCACTCCGATCCAGACAATCCAGTTCTCGATTTTGCGTCTTGTAGCCAGCCAGGTACCATAAATACTCAGGCCGGTCAAGGTTGCGTCTAGAAAGGGGAAACTGACAGAAGTGAGATACTGTTGATGTAAAAAGCCGGATCCCATGCCAAAAAGCAAGGCCACCATTAATCCCGCCGATAAAGCTTTATAGCTCGAATTTTCTGGCACCCAATCTTGCTCCGAACGCGACCAAGTCCACCAGCCGTACAAAGCCATTAAGATGAAAAATCCCTGTAATTCCATATCGGAATACAGATTATTTTGAAAAAAGACATAGCCATAAAGTCCTGAGGCCACGATGTTGCACACCCAAGCTAGGCTCTTTTTTGCCATACTAAGAAGTACGCCACCTAAAGATGCGATGATCGCTAAAATTTCGACAGCGCTCATTTCTTCTGATTTTTCTCGTAAAAGGCACAGAAATGGGTGATATCACATTTCGCACATTGCGGCGTTCTGGCTAAACAAACATAGCGACCGTGCAAAATCAACCAATGGTGAGCCGTCGCGATCACTTCGTCAGGTAGATTTTTAATCAAGGCCATTTCTACTTTTAAAGGGGTGTTAGCTGTCTTAGGAACTAGTCCCAGTCGTTGTGACACGCGAAATACGTGAGTATCCACCGCCATCGCGGGCTGGTTATAGATGACGGAGGCGATGACGTTTGCGGTTTTTCTACCTACGCCGGGTAAACTTTGCAAGTCTTCCATCGTTTCAGGCACTTCGCCGGCGAATTGGTCGGTGATTTTTTGGCCTAAACCCAATAAATGTTTCGCCTTATTATTCGGATAAGAAACGGAGCGGATGTAGGAAAAAATCTCTTCTACACTCGATTCAGCCAGGGATTTTGCATCCGGGAAACGCTTGAAAAGGGCAGGAGTGACTTGGTTGATGCGTTTATCCGTGCATTGCGCGGATAATACGACCGCGACTAATAATTCGAAGGGGTTCGAATAATGCAATTCGGTTTCCGCCTCGGGAAATCGCGTGGAAAAATGCTCCACAAACGCCTTAAATCGCTCCTTCTTTACCATTATAAACCTTTAGATATTGTCCAAATCCAATTCAACACCACTAATCCTATCAGAAAAACGGCAACCATAGGCCTGCGACATTGTTTCTCCACCCAAAGATACATCCGAAATACGCGATCACCTCCTGTAAACAGCTCAAAAATGACACCAATGGGTAATAACATGGCGGATCCTACGATGATGCCGAGTGGGTTCCCCTGGCTAAAATCCCCTAAAATAAAGCGCGTCGTTCCGCAGGCGGGACAGGGAATGCCGGTGATGGTTTTGAAAAAACAGGAAAACGCAAATCCGGTCCATAGATATAAAAAACCAGCACTAGAAGCGATCAGTATCGTAAAATAGAGCTTATTGCGGCTCATTAGGCAAGATAAGGTTGCATCCGTTTGAAATTTCGATCGCGCGTGGCATCCATAATTAAAAACCAATCAACGACTGTCCAAACCCCTAATCCACCACAGGTAAGTAGTTTTGCAATCCCAAGGCCCGTATCCCCGATCAAAAAACGATCAATTCCAAAATGGCCACCCACAATAGAAACGATTAATGAAACGGTAGGGTCTTTAATATTTACATTCAGTAACATACCCCACGTGGAATCGTCTAAGGCAAGTAATTTTTCTCTAATAAACGACAAATGATGCGCATCGAAACTCTTCGCATACGTCATGATAAATAGGTCTACTTTTGATGCTTCCATTGGTGTATATTTTTGCTAAAATTAGCCAGATTTTTTGAATAAAAAAGCCCCTAGTGCGCTAGGGGCTTTTTAG
>JBJTMW010000193.1:0-2897 GCA_046070715.1 Aquirufa sp.
GCGCGCTTTACAACGGTGCGCCGATCCAATCAGGGTATTACTATCTGTACGGAATGAAGTTTAAATCCTACGCCTGCCCTAGCCCGAAAGTACAAGTCACGGTAACGACAGGACAAAGCCCTATCGTAGCAGTAAGTCCAACAGGAGCCTCCATCATTTGCGCAGGAGACAAAATCACGTTAACGGGAACACCAGCGTCCGGAACACCTACCTACCAATGGTTTAAAAATGGCACCGCCATCGCGGGAGCAACCACCAACAAATTAGACGTCAACGCTTCCGGATCCTACACGCTCAATTCGAGCTTTAATGGCATTTGTCCCGTAGTTTCTCCAGCATCGACGATCACCGCGACGAATCCCTTAGAACCTTTAGTGACTTTCAATCAAGGAATTTTAACCACCTCGGCCGGTACGGAGATTCAATGGTATTTCAACGATGTTGCGATTGCGGGGGCAACAGCAACCACCTATAAACCTACGGCAAATGGCGTTTACAAAGTGAAATTAAAGGATATTAATGGTTGTTTGGCGACGGCGAGCTACGGCATTACGATTCTAGCGACCACTGCAGACAATCCGTTCTCCACCTTTTATGCCTTCCCTAATCCAGCTACCGAAATGCTGCATATTGGTATTCCTAATCCGTACACCGCAACGAATTACCGCGTTCGGATAACAGATATGCAAGGAAGGGAGATGAGAGATTATAGAGTAGAGAGTAGAGAGAATAGATTGTCACTGGATATTTCATCTCTTCCGATAGGCAATTACGTGATTACCTTCCCTGAATTGGAAAACCAGGTAAGCATCAAATTTCAGAAAAATTAATTCGATTTTTTTGCCCAGGTGAAAATCATGCGAGGCGACTCTAGCTCATTAAACTCCGCTAAGTGGTAGTCGCCTTTTAAGTCGACTAATTGTAAACCAGCCTGCGCCGCATAGGATACAAAATTGTTTTTAGCCACTAATTCGACCTTTTCCACGAAGGAGTAGGCTTTGCCTTGATCACTAAAATCGATGGATTTGTACAAGTAACCGGCCTCTGACCAGCGCTTGATTTGGAAGGTAATTCCCTCACGTTCCACTGTTTCTGAGGGCACTAAATTCGCTAGCACATAGGTGGGATTGAAGAAGTCTAAGACCAACAATCCGTTATCCTTCAGTCCTCCTGCGAAGGTATTGAAGGCCCGCTGGTTATCAGCAGCCTCGTCAAAATACCCGAAACTCGTGAAGAAATTAAAGATCGCATCGTAGTGGTTTTGCAAGGGAAGGGGCTCCCGCAAATCATGTACGAAGAAAAGTAAATTTTTGTTTTCAAAAGCCTGAGCGGCCTCAATATTTGCTGGAGATAAATCGAAAGCATCCACCGAGAAGCCTAATTGCTCTAAGGTGATGGCGTGACGCCCTTTTCCGCAGGCCGCATCGAGGACGCGCGCACCGGGTGCCAGGTGTAAATTGCGCTGAAGTGAGCTGATGAAATCTGCTGCTTCTTGCTCATCTCGTTTGGCATACAAAATATGGTAATACGGAGAATCAAACCAAGTACTAAACCACTCTTTCTCCTCCATTATTTTCTGATACTGACATTCGTTAAGAAATCCTGGTACGCTAGCGCTATCCCCTCTTTCAATTCTATTTTATGTTTCCAGCCTAATGAATGCAATTTAGACACATCCATCAATTTGCGCGGCGTTCCATCAGGGCGTGAAGTATCCCATTGAATACTACCTGTGAAACCCACGATTTCTTTGACCGTTTCGGCTAATTCTTTAATCGTTACGTCGATTCCGGTACCGATATTCACTAATTCTGAGTCGCTGTAGGTTTCCATTAAGTAGACACAGGCCTCCGCTAAATCGTCTGCGTGCAAGAACTCGCGCATAGGGGATCCGGTTCCCCAAAGTGTCATGGAAGCATCCCCGCGGTCTTTGGCCTCTTGAAACTTGCGAATCATCGCCGGTAAAACGTGGGAATTTTCTAAATCGTAATTATCATTAGGGCCGTACAAATTCGTAGGCATCACGGAGATAAAATCGCAGCCATATTGTGCGCGGTAAGCCTCGCACATTTTGATGCCGGCGATCTTCGCGATGGCATACGGTTCGTTCGTCTCCTCTAAATAGCCACTTAATAAATACGACTCTTTCAGCGGCTGAGGCGCTAATTTAGGGTAAATACAAGAAGATCCTAAGAACTGCAACTTCTTTACCTTGTGGACAAAGGAAGAATGAATGATGTTGTTTTGGATAGCCAAATTCTCATACAAGAAATCCGCGCGATAGGTATTGTTCGCCACGATTCCGCCCACTTTAGCCGCAGCCAAAAAGACGTAATCGGGTTTCTCTGCTGCAAAAAAGGCAGCCACTTTCGCTTGGTCACGCAAATCCAATTCTGCCGAAGTCTTCAGCACTAAATTCGTGTACCCGTCTTTCTGTAATTTCCGTACAATAGCAGATCCCACCATTCCACGGTGCCCGGCTACATATATTTTTGCTTGTTTTTCCAATGAATGAATCAAATAAGGCCTCAAAAAATCCTTGCAAAAATACACAAAGTCCGTCAGGTAATAAGTTTAATTCGTAGTTTTGGGAAATATTTTTAGGTCTACCGGATGCATTTACGCGTTGCTCTTTTCTGTTTATTCCTTTGTTTGAACCTGAATGTTCAAGCGCAGAATCGACCTATCACAAAAAACAAACCCCTGATAGACACCTCCGTTCACGAAAAGGGTTTATTAAACGGACGCCTTTCCACAGGCCTAGAAAGCAAGGCCGCGGAAGCAAAGAAATTCAAAGAAGATAGCAAGGCCTTTATACAGAGTTTAGGGGTGAAGGATTTAGGCAAAAAAATCGTCAAAACTGCGAAGAAAAAACTCCAGCCGAGAGACGAATACGC
>JBJTMW010000194.1:0-13805 GCA_046070715.1 Aquirufa sp.
CAGTTAGAAAAGTCTGGTTTTACCGTAGAACCTGTTAATTTAATTGAAAAACTGGGTTTACCTGAAAGTAAAAGAATGGCATTGCCACTTGAAGAAATTATTTACGTTTGTCGCAAATAAGATGAGATATACTCCCTTTTCAGCTGAGCTTTTTAAGAATAATCGCGCAAAATTGTATGCGCAATTACCTCCTAAATCTATTGTCGTTGTTAGCTCAAATGACATCATGCCTACGAATGCAGATGGGACAATGGGTTTCAGACAAAACAGCGATTTGTTTTACTTATCAGGTTTAGATCAAGAGGAATGCTTTTTGATTTTATACCCAGATGCTCCTGAACCACAATGGAGAGAAATTGCCTTCGTTCGCGAGACATCTGAATTGATTGAAATTTGGGAGGGACATAAATATACCAAAGAAGAGGCAACGCAAACTTCGGGAATTAAGAACATCCAATGGTCATCAAATTTTGATACGCTCTTAAAAATACTTGTTTACTCAGCGAATCATATCTACCTAACTGATAATGAGCATTTACGTAATGCATCAGTGGTTCAGACGCAGAACGCTCGCTTAGGCATTAACATCAGAAATACCTATCCTAATCATGCCATTGGTCGCCTTGCTCCTATTTTGAGCGATTTGCGCATGCAAAAAGAACCAGAAGAATTACAGGCAATGCAAGTAGCTTGTGATATTACAGAAAAAGGATTCAGGCGCGTTTTGAATTTCACAAAACCAGGTGTAACGGAATACGAGATTGAGGCAGAATTCATCCACGAATTCACACGAAATCGATCAGAAGGCTTTGCCTACACTCCTATCATCGCTTCTGGAGCGAATGCTTGCGTACTACATTATATTGATAACGCCCTTCCTTGCCAGGAAGGAGATATGCTTTTATTAGATGTAGGTGCTTCTTATGCGAATTACAATGCCGACATGACCCGTACCATTCCAGTGAATGGTCGTTTTAGTCCTCGACAAAAGCAGGTGTATCAAGCAGTCCATTCCGTATTAAAGTATGCAACTGAAATCATGCAGCCTGGCGTGTTTTGGGTAGATTATCAAAAAGAGGTCGAGCGCTTCATGGAAGGACAATTAATCGATCTAGGTTTATTCTCCCGCGCTGATGTAGAAAAACAAAATCCAGTAAGTCCTTTGTTTAAAAAATACTTCATGCACGGAGTAGCGCATCATTTAGGGTTAGATGTGCACGATGTTTGGGATAAATACAAACCTTTTCAAGAGGGAATGGTTTTAACTTGTGAACCTGGTATTTATATCCAAGAGGAAGGATTAGGAATAAGATTAGAGAACAACTTAGTTATTCAATCAGGAACGAATATCAATCTGATGAAGAATATTCCGTTAGATTGGGAGGAAATTGAAGATTTAATGAATCAATAAAACGGGTTAAATGCCTTGTTTTGGCTATATTTGTAGCTTAGTTTAGGGGTAAGCCCCAAGGAGAAATAATTCTATATGAAACACCTGCGTAATTTTTGCATCATTGCCCATATCGACCACGGTAAAAGTACACTTGCTGATCGATTAATTGAATTCACGAATACCGTTCAAAAGCGCGATATGATGAATCAATTACTCGATGATATGGACTTAGAACGCGAACGCGGTATTACCATTAAATCGCACGCGATTCAAATGCAATATCCGAAAGATGGGGAATTATATACGTTTAACTTGATCGATACGCCTGGACACGTCGATTTTTCTTATGAAGTATCTCGTTCCATTGCCGCTTGCGAGGGTGCCTTGTTAATTGTAGATGCATCTCAAGGCATCGAAGCGCAAACTATCTCTAATTTATATTTGGCGATTAGCCACGATTTAGAAATTATCCCTGTTTTAAATAAAATAGACTTGCCGGGCGCAATGCCGGAAGAGGTTTCGGACCAAATCATCGATCTTATTGGTTGCAAAAAAGAAGATATCATTCATGCTTCTGGAAAAGAAGGAATCGGTATTCAAGACATCTTAGATGCGGTAGTAGAACGTATACCTGCTCCTAAAGGTGAGCCAGAAGCGCCATTACAAGCCTTAATCTTTGATTCGACCTTTAATTCCTACCGCGGTATCGAAGTTATTTTCCGTGTGTATAATGGAGAAATAAGAAAAGGAGATAAAGTAAAGTTCATCAACACGGGTAAAGAATATTACGCAGATGAAATTGGTACTTTAGGTTTAGAGCAAGAGCCTAAACAAATTATTAAAACGGGTGACGTAGGCTATTTAATTTCTGGTATCAAGGAAGCTAAGGAAGTTAAAGTGGGTGATACTATTACACACGTAGCGAACCCTACCCTATCCGCTATTCAAGGTTTTGAAGAAGTAAAACCGATGGTTTTCGCCGGTATTTATCCAGTAGAAACGTCGGAATTTGAGGATTTACGCGATGCGATGGAGAAGCTTCAATTAAATGATGCCTCGTTAGTATGGGAGCCAGAAACTTCTGCAGCTTTAGGGTTTGGTTTCCGTTGTGGTTTCTTAGGCATGTTGCACATGGAAATCGTGCAAGAGCGCTTAGAACGGGAGTTTGATATGACAGTGATTACCACTGTTCCCTCTGTAAAATTCAAGGTGATTACCACCGCTGATGAAGTATTATGGGTTTCTGCACCTGCGGATTTGCCTGAACCTAACTTGATCAACATTATTGAGGAGCCATATATTAAGGCACAAATTATTACCAAATCTGAGTATACAGGGGTGATTATGAGCCTTTGTATGGATAAGCGAGGTATTTTAGTGAATCAAATCTACCTGACAACGGACCGTGTTGAATTAACTTTTGATATGCCCTTATCTGAAGTAGTATTTGACTTCTTTGATCGATTAAAGACGATTTCTAGAGGTTATGCTTCCCTAGATTACGAATACAAAGATTACGAACCAGGTGAAATGGTGAAGCTGGACATCATGTTAAATGGTGACAAAGTGGATGCTTTATCGGCTATCGTTCACCGTGACAAGGCCTATGACTGGGGTAAACGTTTGTGTGAGAAATTACGTGAATTGATTCCTAGACAACAATTTGAAATTGCGATTCAAGCGGCAATTGGACAAAAAATCATTGCGCGTGAGACGGTGAAGGCGTTGCGTAAGGATGTTTTGGCCAAATGTTATGGTGGTGACATCTCTCGTAAGCGTAAATTATTAGAAAAGCAGAAGAAAGGGAAGAAACGGATGCGCCAAGTGGGTAACGTAGAAATTCCACAAGAGGCCTTTATGGCCGTTCTTAAACTAGATTAATAGAGAATAATTATCACATAAAATTTTTAAAAACAGGGTTTAAAGCGTAATTTTAAACTTTCAAACAAAATAAGATGGCTGAAATTATTAGAATGCCCAAGATGAGCGACACAATGTTAGAAGGTGTGATCGCTAATTGGCTTAAAAAAGAAGGTGACGTTATTAAATCAGGTGACATTATTGCGGAAGTCGAGACTGACAAAGCGACGATGGAATTAGAAAATTACGAAGACGGTACTTTATTATATATCGGTGTAAAAGTAGGCGAAGCGGTTCCAGTAGATGGAATTATTGCTATCGTAGGTACACCTGGTGAAGATTATTCAGCTCTTTTAGCTGCACCTGCAGCCGCTTCATCCCCTGCTCCGGTAGCTGCCGAACCTGTTGCCGCAGCAACTGCTCCTGAAGCGCAAGCTGCAGCTCCTGCTATCGATTTAAGTGGTGTGAAAGCAGTGGCCGTTCGTATGCCTAAAATGAGTGATACCATGATCGAGGGTGTCATCGCTAAATGGTTAAAGGCCGTAGGCGATGTAATCAAGAATGGAGATATCATTGCGGAAGTAGAAACAGATAAAGCAACGATGGAATTAGAGAACTATGAAGATGGTACTCTTTTATACATTGGCGCAAAAGAAGGACAAGGTGTTATTGTAGATGGTATTATTGCCATTGTAGGTGAACCGGGTACTAATTATCAATTAATTTTAGATGCAGAGGCGGCTCCTAAAGCATCCTCTCCTGCACCTGCTCCAGCAGCTCCTGTTGCTGCCCCAGTGGCGAGTGCACCGGCACCTGTAGTAACTAAAGCTCCAGTTGTAGAAGAAAAAATAGCTTCTAAACCAGGTGCAGAATTGAAGGCAAGTCCTTTAGCACGTGCTTTGGCAAAAGAAAAAGGATATAACCTAAACTGGATCACGGGAACAGGTGAAGGTGGACGCATTACAAAGGCAGACGTTGAAGAATACAATCCTAATTCAGGTGGAGCAAACGCGAACTTCACAGGTGGTGTAGAAAGCTTCGAAGATATTCCGAACAGCCAGATGCGCAAAACGATTGCTCGTCGTTTATCTGAGTCTAAATTTAGCGCTCCAGAATTCTATCTAACGATGGAAATCAATATGGATAAAGCGATGGAAGCGCGTGTTAGCATGAATGAAGTTTTACCTGTTAAGATATCATTCAATGACATGGTGATTAAGGCTACTGCCCTATCTTTAGCAAAACATCCGAAAGTAAATTCGTATTGGATGGAAGACCGCATCCGTGTGAACAAACATGTACACATTGGTATGGCGGTGGCGGTTGAAGACGGCTTATTAGTTCCTGTTATCCGCTTTGCTTCTGAAAAATCTATCGCACAAATCTCTGCAGAAGCAAAAGATTTAGGTGGAAAAGCCAAAAATAAATTATTGCAACCGAAAGATTGGGAGGGTAACACGTTTACCGTTTCTAACTTAGGTATGTTCGGTATTGATCAGTTTACTTCGATCATCAACTCGCCAGAATCATGTATTCTAGCGGTGGGTGGAATTAAAGAAACAGTAGGTGTGAAGAATGGTCAATTCTATGCAACTAACATTATGAAATTAACGTTGACTTGTGATCATCGCGTGGTAGATGGGGCAACGGGAGCTGCATTCCTGTTAACCCTGAAACAATACCTAGAGGACCCAATCAAAATGTTTTTATAAAATTGATTCTGCAAGCCTCGAATAATCTCGAGGCTTGCTTTTTTTAGATTAAATACGATGAGCACAAACAATATCAGAATTGCGGTACAAAAGTCAGGACGCTTAAGCGATGATTCTTTGAAGTTATTTAAAGAGTGTGGCATTAAATTTGAGTCTGGCGGTTCTAAGCTTCGATCCATTTCGAGCAACTTCCCTATTGAATTTCTATTTTTACGCGACGATGATATTCCGGGTTATGTAGAAGACGGCGTGGCTGATTTAGGTGTAGTGGGTCTGAATGTATTGATGGAGCACACACGCAAAGTAGATATCGTTAAAGAATTAGGCTTTTCTAAATGCCGCCTATCCTTAGCGATACCTCGTGGTGAAATTTATACGGATTTGAAACAGTTTGAGGGAAAAAGTATTGCCACTTCTTATCCTAATTTAACAAGCCAATTTCTATTAAAGAACGGTGTTAAGGCAGAAATGCACGAGATATCTGGATCTGTTGAAATTGCCCCAAGCATTGGTTTAGCAGAGGGTATTTGCGATATCGTTTCGACTGGAGGAACCTTACTGAGCAATGGACTAAAAGAAGTAGCTACGGTTTTCCAAAGCCAGGCCGTGATGATCGCAAATGCGACCTTATCAACTGAGAAACAAGCTATTCTAGATAAGTTATTATTTAGAATTGATTCCGTTCAAAGAGGTCAAAATGCTAAATACGTTGTCTTAAACGTTCAAGAGCAGAATATTGAGAAAGTAACATCCTTATTACCAGGCATGAAATCTCCATCAGTTTTACCATTAGCGACAAAAGGCTGGTTTTCCTTACATTCTGTGATTGAGGAAAATGATTTTTGGAATATCATCGAGAATTTACGGGATGCTGGAGCAGAGGGTATTTTAGTGTTACCTATTGAAAAAATGATTCTTTAATCATGTTTAATCAGATCAATTATCCTTCTCGTTCAGATTATGCGGCTATTTGTCAGCGTCCAGCATTAGAGCAGGGACAGCTTGATGCCTTGATTTCCGATGTTTTTAGCCAAGTTAAAGCGAAAGGAGATCAGGCTTTACGCGCATTAACGGCTTCGTATGAAAAGAGAGAGATCTCAGATATTCTCTATACAGCGGCAGAAATAGATACGTTAGCTGCTCAAACAGAGTCTGCACTTCAAAAAGCCATTGATCACGCCTATGCTAATATTTATGCATTTCACGTTGCGCAAAAATTAGTTCCCTCTAAAATAGAAGTTAATCCAGGTGTTGTCTGCTGGCAAAAAGCCACTGGCATCGATAAAGTAGGAATCTATATTCCAGGAGGAACCGCTCCCCTATTTTCAACGGTTTTGATGTTAGCTATTCCAGCTCGCATCGCAGAATGCCAAGAAGTAGTACTTTGTACACCAGCCGTTCATCCAGCTATTTTTTATGCCGCTAAATTATGTGGTGTGACTAAGATGGCCAAAGTAGGGGGATCACAAGCGATTGCCGCTTTAAGTTTGGGTACGGAAAGTGTTCCTGCAGTGTACAAAATATTTGGCCCAGGAAATCAATATGTGACGGCAGCTAAAATGTATGCGAACCGATTAGGTACCGCCATCGATATGCCTGCTGGTCCATCAGAAGTGGCAGTTTATGCAGATCAAACGGCTAATCCTGCATTTATTGCCTCCGATTTATTGTCGCAAGCAGAACACGGAGCAGATTCACAGGTTATTTTAATTAGTACATCTTCCTACATCGTAGAACAAACGATGGCTGAAATGACGGCACAACTCGCCAATTTACCTAGAAAAGATTTGGCAGAAAAAGCCTTAGCTAATTCTAAATTTGTCTTAGTCAACACCTCAGCGGAAGCCATAGACTTATTAAATGAGTACGCTGCTGAACACTTAATTTTAGCCTGTGATAATGCAGAAGGTTTTGCTGATCACATTCGTAATGCAGGATCTATCTTTTTAGGCCATTATACCCCCGAATCTGCAGGGGATTATGCTTCTGGGACAAACCATACTTTGCCTACAAATGGATATGCGAGAGCCTATTCCGGGGTAAATTTGGATTCCTTTACAAAGAAAATCACTTTGCAATCCATCTCTAAACAGGGTTTGGAGCAATTAGGTAAAACCATCATTGATATGGCTGAAGCGGAATCCTTACAAGCTCACGCAAATGCTGTTAAAGTTCGATTAAAATGAATTTTCAATCCTTTATATTAGAGCACATTTGGAATCTAAAGCCTTATTCATCTGCTAGAGATGAGTTTAAGGGCAAGGAGGGCGTCTTTTTAGATGCGAACGAAAATCCATTAGGTTCCGGTGTGACCGAAAATTGGAATCGCTATCCGGATCCTTTGCAATTAGCCATTAAAGCTCAATTAGCAACGATAAAATCTTGTTCAACAGATCAAATTTTTTTAGGAAATGGATCAGATGAGGCCATCGATTTAATCATGCGTATGACTTGTCAGTCAGGCGTACACAACATTATTTTATGCCCTCCTACCTACGGAATGTATGAAGTGAGCGCTTCTATTAATCATATTGAGCAGCGCAAGGTCAGTCTTACAAAACAGTATCAATTAGATGTAGAGGGGATTTTACAAACGATGGATAAAAATACCCGTTTGTTATTTCTTTGCTCACCAAACAATCCTACCGGAAATAAGCTAAATCGTTCAGATATCTATACGTTAATCGAATCCTTTAAATCTGGTTTTATTATCATTGACGAGGCCTATATCGACTTTTCAGATGAACCTAGTTTTATTTTAGAATTAGCAAAATACCCGCAAGTTATCGTCATGCAAACGCTTTCCAAAGCGTATGGATTAGCTTCCCTGCGTTTAGGTATGGCCTTTGCGCATCCCACGATTATCCGTTTATTGAATAAAATTAAGCCTCCCTACAATATTGGTGGAGCTACTCAAGAGATTGTATATAAGGCATTAGCAAATGTAGGCTTTAAAGACGAATCCGTTAAAATGATCCTATCAGAACGGAGTCGCTTAATAAGTTCTTTACAAAATATCTCAGAAGTCATTCAAATTTATCCTTCTGATGCAAACTTTATATTAGTGCATTTTAAGCGAGCAAATGAGCTTTTTGCCTATTTGATTGAGTCTAAATTAATTACTAGAAACCGTAGTTCTGTCGCCTTGTGTGAAGATTCTATTCGAATTACGATTGGTATCTCAGAAGAAAACGATAAATTAGTTAGTCTAATCACCCAATTCTATACGGCTTAAGATGTTGAAACGCTTTATCCTTTGTCTTCTATTTCTATGTACCCTTTCGGTAGCGAAGGCGCAAATGAAAGATTGGGCGGCAGGTTTTAGAGTGGGAGAACCGGGTGGATTCATGATTAAGCGGTACTTGCCTAACGGTAAAAATGCAGTTGAATTTAATTTTGGAACGTATGGAGGGCTTTGGGGCACTAATCGTTCCTACCAAAATGGATCCTTTCAAAATATTGGATTCTCCATGAATGCCCTCTATTTGTGGCATCGACCTACCCTTGTGAATTCAGATTTGCATTATTATTATGGTGCAGGTCCCCAGTTTGTTTCTCGAAATTTATTCTCGGATAATTCCATTTACCCAGAAACGAAACGGGGTTTAGGTGCTGCCGGGGTGGCAGGTTTGGAATATTTTCCCATAGATGCACCTAATCTTTCTTTTTTTGCTGAACTGGGATTGTATTCAGAGTTATTGCCTAATCCATTTTTCCTCCACATTCAGGGCGGTGTAGGAGTCAAAGTCAATTTTTAAATGGGGATGTAGCTCAGTTGGCTAGAGCGCTTGCATGGCATGCAAGAGGTCGTCGGTTCGAGACCGATCTTCTCCACATTTACAAACGGTCTTTGAAGGACGCATAACCAAAAGATTTCAATAAATGAAATTGTTCCTCTCTATCTAATTTACCGATACTAGGTAAGTTAACTCCATTAAATGTCGTTGTTTTCACCATCGTATAGTGAATCATATCTTCCAAAATGATTTCATCCCCTATTTGTAGTTCCTTTTCGAACGAGTAATCGCCATAGAAATCCCCTGCAAGACATGTCATACCGCCAAAACGGTAGGTAGGTTTCCCTTTTTCAGGTTCAGAGTTCGCTCCTCTTATCCGAGGTTTATAAGGCATCTCTAAAGTATCCGGCATGTGAGCTGCAAAAGACACATCTAATATCGCCACCGTAATTCCAGCAGATTCGACAATATCTAAAACGGTCGATTTTAAAAAGCCCGTTTGCCAGCCTACGGCTGAACCCGGTTCTAGAATAATCTGTAAGTTGGGGTATTTTTGACGAAATCCTTTTAATAAACTGATCAAGTGATTTACATTATAATCCGCTCTTGTGATTAAGTGTCCACCGCCTAAATTTAACCATTTCAAACTAGGCAATAAATCGCCAAACTTCTCCTCGATTACCTTTAATGTGCGTTCCAACACAAACGAATCATTTTCACAAAGGGTATGTGAATGCAAACCTTCAATGCCTGCTGGCAATTCCCCTAAATCAGAGCGACGAATGCCTAAGCGTGAACCAGCCACACATGGATTATACATATCTGTCTCCACCTCTGCATACTCTGGATTAATACGTAATCCACAAGAAATACCTGCAGCGTGAGCCCGATCTTTATATTGATTGTATTGATTCAGTGAATTAAACGTGATATGACCTGCATACGAAGCAAGCTCTTCCCATTCTGATTCTAAATACGCAGGAGAATAGACATGAGGCCTCACTCCCATTTCCTCAAAAGCTAAACGCGCCTCGTGTAAGGAACTAGCCGTAGCTCCGGCTAAATACTGCTTCACCAATGGAAATTCATGGTAAAATGAAAATCCTTTTAACGCACAAATAATTTCAATACCCGCCTCTACTTGTACTCGCTTTAACAGTTCAAGGTTAGCAATCAGTAAATTTTCCTCCAATACATAACAAGGAGATGGAATCGAAGGATAGTACGACATCTTAATATTCGTGAGGTAAAGTGATATTGTGCTGTTCTTCCCACGGTAAACCGTGTATGTTCAACAATTCCATGAAAGGATCTGGATTAAACTCTTCTACGTTAAATACACCTGGAGTAAACCAAGAGCCATCAATCATTAAGGAAGCACCGATCATCGCAGGAACGCCTGTCGTATAACTAACCCCTTGTGCTTGCACTTCTTGGTAACAATCAGCATGGTGGCAATTATTCCAAACATAATAAGTAGCATCCTTGCCATCTTTGATGCCTTTGATTTGGCAACCTATCGAGGTTTGGCCTGAATAATTTTCACCCAAAGTTCCAGGCTCTGGTAAAACAGCCTTTAAAAACTCCAGTGGAACGATATCCATCCCATTAAACTTAATCGGTGCAATCGAAGTCATACCTACGTTTTGAAGTACTTCCAAGTGGGTTAAATAGGCTTGACCGAAAGTCATCCAGAAACGCGCGCGCTTTAAAGTAGGGAAGTTCTTCGTAAGAGACTCTAATTCTTCGTGGTAAAGTACATACGATTCCTTAGGTCCAATGTTTGGGTAATCAATCGGCTTGTGAATCGACATCGGTTCGATCTCTATCCATTCGCCATTCTCCCAATATTTACCTTTTTGCGTAATTTCACGTATATTAATCTCGGGATTAAAATTAGTAGCAAACGCTTTTCCGTGGTCACCTGCATTACAATCAATGATATCCAAATAATGCATCTCATCGAAATAATGCTTGTTCGCATAAGCCGTATACACACCCGTTACACCTGGATCAAAACCACAGCCTAATAAAGCCATTAAACCGGCTTTCTTAAACTTCTCTTGGTAAGCCCATTGCCACGAATATTCAAACTTCGCTACGTCTTTAGGCTCGTAATTCGCTGTATCCAAATAGTGAACACCTGCCTCAAGGCAGGCGTCCATAATCGTCAAATCTTGGTAAGGCAAGGCTACATTGATAACTAAGAAGGGCTTTTCTTCTTTGAACAAAGCCACTAATTCGGGTACATTATCTGCATCTACCTGACGTGTTTTCACGGCAGTAGGCAAACCAATGGCAGCACATTCAGCGGCAATGGCATCACATTTAGATAAAGTACGAGAAGCTAGAACGATCTCAGAAAAAGAAGCAGGATTCATCGCGCATTTCTTTACGACTACATTCCCCACACCACCAGCACCAATAATTACGATTTTTTTAGACATAGCATTTTAAAAAGAAATGCAAAAATAGAACATCAATGGCTAAAAACCATATTAATTTTTAAACGGACGAATAATTTTGACGATGCGATCGAGCCAAAACTTTTGGTACAACAAATCCTCCCGAACACCATAGGTAGTGCTGGCATGAAGGAAGTTAATCTCCGGACGATCTTTAGTTACTAAACCTACGTGATTAATGAGTCCCACCTTTCCGGTAGCGAAAAACACCCAATCCCCTAATTGAACATCTTTCAACTTGATTTCTTCTCCGAATTTCGCTTGATCTGACGACACCCGCGGAATCGAAAAATCATTCGAGGCATAAGCCGTAAAAAGCAGGCCAGAGCAATCCATACCTTTTTTATCCATTCCTCCCGTTTTGTAAGGAACTCCTTTGTATTTCTTGGCTTCTTTGATAATATCCTTCAGTTCTGAGGAACTGTAATAGGAAGAACCCGTACTGTGAAAAATCCGTTTGACAAAAGAGCACGAGTCTAACAAAACCACTAACAAAGCAAAAAACAGTAAACGCTTATACATAGACTAATTCTTTGGTTTCTAGATAGATTAAAACTCCCTTCATCACCTGATGACCCATATCCATTAAAGTCTGCTTATAGCGATTAATTTGATCGTGGTGTTCCGGCTTTTGTTTACCCGTTTTAAAGTCAATTACCTGCAAAGACCCTCCTATTTTATTCACTCGATCCGGACGAATAATCTTACCGTCTGGACATAATAAATCCACTTCTTTGAAAGCTAAAATGTCTTTTACGAAAAAAGCACGAACCTCTTCAGATTCAAAAAGAGCATCTAAAGAAGAGACGTCGAGTTTTGATTTCGCCTTCACCTGAGGCCAAGCCTCCATATCTGGTAACTGAGCAAGCAAATCGTGTAATTGGTTACCGATTTCACGCTTCTTGGAAGCTGCTGTGTATAAATCTGCTTTAGCGGAATTTACCCGCAGAGAAACGGGGGATACTGCGTTTCCAAACGAAATTTGTACATTTTTCTCTAATACAGGAACAGAATCGTGCTCTAAAGATGGAATAACGGGTGTATTGGAAAAGGCAAAATAAGACGTGTTCCAAGCTGTTGTGGTTTGCAAATAGGCTGGTATTTCAGTTGACTCAGACTTTTCTTGCGCATAATCGTAAACAAGGCGACCTACCGAATGGGAATACGTAGAAATCGTTTTGGAATGCAAATCAGCATCTGGAACGGTTAAAATAAGATGCAAAGATTGCTTAGGTCGAGTAGTGGCTACATATAGCATATTAAGTGCATCCAAAAAGATCGCTTCTTTTTCTTTTTGCGTCTGCTGAGCTAATCCGGGGAAAGAGAGTATTTCCGCTGAATTAACTCGGCCGTACATATGTTTCAAATGGGAAGTTTCACTCAATTGCAAATCAGCCGACTCCTCCTCACCCATTTCATACCAAATCTTTTCTGAATCTGCCTGAAAAGTCCAATTGACGAAGGGTAGAATCACTACGGGATATTCTAAACCTTTGGACTTATGAATACTCGAAATCGTTACCGCATCTTCCTGATTTGAACTAGAAATACAATACGAGTTTCGGTTCAGGTTAAAATGCTGCAAGAATCCAGCCACTAATTTATCTTTCAAAAGCACATACTCATTTAACACATCTAAAAACTTCCATACGTACTCTTGACCAGTCACATCATTCAATAAATCAAAGGTAGAGACTAGATCATATACCCAACGCAATAGATCTGAAAAGGCAGGAACTTGGATCTCTTTAGATTGAAAATAACGAGACGCTTTATCAAATGCTTCCCCTGTTAATTGATCTACAAACATTAAATCAGTTGCAGAAACCACCTGGCCGTTTATTTCAGCATATTGATAAATCAATTCATACAAATAAAGTGTTTCTTTAGGTTGTTCACGCAAAGCTAAATAGGACAAAATAAATCCAACGACTGGCGAATAATGCACTAATATGGAATCCGATGAAATAACGGGAATTCCCTCTTCTTTCAACCGCAAGGCTAAATACCGAGAATGCTTATTCTTTCGTGTTAAGATGGCCAAATCTTGGTACCTAAACCCAAGGCTTCGATTATGCCGAATCAGATTCATCACCTGCTCAAACATAAATTCATTTTCAGGTTCCGTAAAACCAAAAGTCTCTTTAGACTTATGATAGACTAGTAAGTCGACCTTTCCGTTAAAGTCCGAAGAGGCCACCTTCGGATTTTGCTTTAAATTAGCGCCATATAGTGGCTTAATTAAGGGACATAAAGCAAGTATCGATTCGTTTTCAACTAAGGAATGGTAGAATTGATTATTAAATTCAACAACTTCCTTCGCACTGCGGTAATTATCATTCAGCGCTTTAGGTCCTATTTGATGCAATAAATAATCAAAACGTTGTTCATCCAATGATTCTTCCGCGAAATGATCCGCCACTAAAGATGGATCCTGAGTGGCCAAAGAGGCAATCAAACTTACTTCCCCTCCCCTAAACTTATAAATCGATTGTTTCGCATCCCCTACTAATAAACTCCGTTTCCCAACTGATGTGGCATTTTCCACCAAAGGCATAAAGTTCTTCCATTGCAAAATGGAGGTATCCTGGAACTCATCAATGAATATGTGGAAATAGCGATCCCCTAATTTCTCATA
>JBJTMW010000195.1:0-3839 GCA_046070715.1 Aquirufa sp.
ATCTGGCAACGAAAAATGCACGGTATTATCCTCCCTAAAATCACCTTCGATTTGTATGCGTTTCGATATCGCGGCTGCAATCACAGGTAATCCTAAATAATCTTGGTGTTCGCCAAAAAGACAAATACGGCCCGGGGTGGATACAATCATTATTCTCCTGCGTGTTTCGTTAAATAATCCAATTTATAAGCCCAAGTGGCCGCGATGTTTTCTGCCTTGGTAATCGCCTCTTCTGCCTTAGGCCCTTCAAACAAATCGCGTACTGTTTCTCGGAACATTCCTAGCCAACGCTCGAAATGAGCGGGCGTAATGGGATGGATCTGATTGATCTGCAAATGAGGTCGCATGGGAGCTCCTTGATAGGACGTCCCCTGAAACAACAACATCTCCCAAAAATCATACATTTTAGGGAGATGTGTCGAAAAATCCACGTGCATCACTTCCATAAAAACCTTTCCCACTAAATCATCTGAGGGCATTTTGGCATAAAATGCGTCTACAAATGTTTTAATATCGGCTTTCGAAGTGATGTCGTTTTTCATTAGTGTGTCTTCACTTTAGCCAGTAACCAATTCGATACTTGTGCTCCGTTAATCACCCCTTGATCTAGTGCAGGACGGAAGTGAATTCCGCCATACAAGCGACTAACTGATGCCTCATCTGCCGCTTGCTTAAAGGAGGTAAATTTACGCGGCGGTAAGCCATATGGAATTTCGGTAGAATCATTAAAGGCCACATTATCCCCATATAATTTCGTCAATACTGTAGCAGCCGCACTTGAAATAGTACTATGTCCTGACGTATATTCTGGGAACGGAGGAGTCTGCAAAATCGGTATCCATTTTTTATCAATACTGTTGTTAATCACCGTCTCCGGACGAATTCTCACCGAACGGTATTTCTCATCCCAACAGGAGATAAATCCATCAAAAATGGACATCGATGTCATTACAAAAGCCTCCGCTACTTGAACATGTGTTTTCTTTAATTGACGAGAAACTTGACCCACAATTCCCATCCAGTGTCCACCCGGCGACATCTTCTTCGTCGCAAACATGGCGTGACCCGTGATGTTCATTTTGAACGGATTACAATCCCAGAAATTCGCAATATTGCGTTGCTCTTCCGTCAAATTTTTCACTGTATTATAGGATTCCATCACCTCTTTGTAATACGGTGTTCCAGGTGTCAAATCGAACTTAGAGGGTACTGGAGCCTGAAACTGAGCTGATGAATCAAGACCTACAGGACGGATTTTAGTCCAATAGGGCTCCACCGCATCCATGTAGGCTGGCGGCGTCGGTGTCCACGTGCCTGGTTCATTCGTTACCGTGAAACGGAATCCGCGCGTTTGTTTGTAATTATCTTTTGCCGCATACTTGAAAACCGATTCCGCAATCGAATCCCCTAAGGCAATCGAACGCTCATACACGTCATCTGGAATACCCGTTGCTCTGTAATCTTCCTCTAATTTCTTGTCAAATTCCTCGTATAATTCTTGCGCAAATGTCAACTTCTTCCCCATCGTCAAGAACGCACGAGTGGATGCCAATGGATAGCAATATTCTTTCCCTTTTTCTGGTTGTGCCACTTTTTCGAAACCATTGATTTGGCCCACTAATGATTTGTACCCTTTTTCTCCATGAATAGCCGCTTCATATCCCGCAATACTAGCGTACATGTAGATACGGGAAGAAACGGGTGGAGCAAAAATATCGTGAATGATACTTTCGGTCAACATTACTTCCGCACGAATTAAAAACTCAGGATTGGAAGCCGCTTTTTGGTAGTCTTTATTCGAGCTAGAACAAGCTGCTACGAACAATACAGCGAAAAGGAATACAATTTTTCTCATGTAAGGTTTGATTTACCTCACAAAGGTACGAAAATCACGCATAATTTCGCTGACGAAAATCAGGTTCGAGCCAAAACTTCTTCCGCTGCTTTCCTCCCTGATTGTAGCGCTCCTTGCAAGGATGGAAATTCCAAATAATCTCCTGCCAATACGATGCCTTTGGCCGCATTTTTTACAGCCTTATAGGCGTCCACTTTCTGTAAGGAATGTGGAATATCAAAGCTGTGAATGAAGGTAAGCTTTTGCCCAGGCAATTGCTTTTCTAACGCTTCTTTTACCTCATTCTCGGTGCTATTTCGCAAAGTAGTAGCAGAATACAAAGCCTTTCCCTTAGGAGCTAAACCTGGATTCACATCCGTCAAACACGTAAAATGAAGCAAATGTTCCTCACCTACTAAGCGCAATAAGGCTGGTTCTGTTTCTGTCTTTTTCGCTGAAAAATAAAACGTTCTAGAGGCTAAGGTTTCCGGCGCCTGTAATCCCAAAATCTTTGCAGCCACCGGCAAATCCACCGCTAAAATAACAGCGTCACCCGCTATTTTCTCACCTGATTTAAGTGTTACGCTTTGCGCATCTAGAGCAGAAATTTCTACCTTTAATCGGAGCTGCTCGGCGGGTAAAAACGAAGCCAATTGGTCCGGAATAGCCTGCATCCCCTTTGCTGGAATCGCTGCATTCCCGTACAAAAACTGGTGCAAATAATAGAAAAACAAGGAGGCTGGTTGAGTCAGCGTTTCTTGCAAAAAGACGCCCTGAAAAAACGGAATCAAGAATTCGTTCTTGAACCGATCGGAGAATGTGTAGGATTCAATTAACTCTTGCGTCGTTTGTTTGCTACCATCTACTGCAGGCACATTTCCTTGCAGACGAAACCAGATGCAGGCTAATGAAAATACATCTTTGAATGTTAAAAGATCGGACGAAAACAAATCAAAAGGGCGGCGAAGTGGGTTGAAAAATATTTGGTCTTTTATCTTTGCGCCCGATTCAAAAAAATGCAAGCGAAGTGACGTCAAGTCCAAAGAACGTTGTACTTCCGGATACGAGGTTTGCAAAACCTGAAACCCCCGGTCTAAAATAAATCCATCTTTTTCAACAGAAGAAACTCGTCCTCCTAAACTTGCTTGCTTTTCAAACAAAATGAAGTCTGTGTTGTTTTGATGTAAAATATTGGCTGCTTGCAAACCGGCAATTCCACCACCCACAATTAAGATCGGTTTCATAGATAAATTATATTTTTTAAAACACTGCAAAATTAAAATTGTTTAACATTCTTTTTATTAAATTGCAGTTTATAAATATAAAATTCCTGAATGGAGTACCTAATTAAGGCAGAAGGAGAGTACCGTTACATCGATGAAGGACAAGGTGAAACCCTTTTATTGCTTCACGGTTTATTCGGCGCATTAAGTAATTGGGCTGGAGTGATTAATCACTTCAAATCAAATTACAGAGTCATTATCCCATTAATGCCTATTCACGAAATGCCTATTAAAGAGGCTGGATGTGAGGGTTTGACCGAATTCATTGAGGGATTTATTGCGTTTAAAGGCTTAGATCAATTCAGTTTAATTGGCAATTCTTTGGGAGGCCATGTTGCCTTGATTTATACCTTGCGTCATCCAGAGAAAATTCAACGCTTGATTTTGACAGGTTCATCAGGACTTTTCGAAAACTCCATGGGTGGTTCCTATCCGAAGCGTGGTAATTACGAATACATTAAAGAACGCGTAGAATACACGTTTTACGACCCTAAAACCGCGAGTAAAGAGCTGGTAGATGAAGTCTTCGAAATTACCAATAGCATTCCTAAAGTGATGCGGATTATTGCCATTGCTAAATCAGCACAGCGCAACAATATGGCCAAAGACATTGTGCGTATAAAGGCTCCAACGCTATTAATTTGGGGCTTAAATGACACCATTACCCCGCCAGAAGTAGGTCATGAATTCAATCAACTTATCCCAGGCTCAACCCTGCGATT
>JBJTMW010000196.1:0-8748 GCA_046070715.1 Aquirufa sp.
CTCTGAATTAGCCTGGAACCAATTAGTATTAAAATGCATTTTCAATGATAAGCCAATTCATTTAATTGAAGGATTAGATGAGCGTGCAAATCAAGCCTTAGCGAACACCTTAGCTGATTTTGCCCATGAAAGATGGGCGGCGGGAAGACGGGTGCCGTCACAAGTTTGGCGATTAATCCAAAACTTCGAGACGGAGACCAAAAAACAAGATTTAAAAAGACTTTCAGAAAGCACAAATCCAAGCGATCGAAAAGCAGCTGAATTAGTCATCAACAATAGCCCTCTAGAAGCCTGGAAGGTCTTAGAAAAAGAAGAAAAAGCCTACTGATATGTGCCAAAACCCCAACGAACAAAAATTAAATCCTTCTCATTTCGAGGGATCGACTGAAGAAAAACAAACCGCACAAGAAGTAGACGGCGGATTTGCGGCCTATACACAGGGGATGAAATTTTTCGACCCTCATGTGCACATGACTTCCCGTACGACGGATGATTACCAAGCGCTGGCAGATGCGGGGGTGGTGGCCATCATTGAACCAGCCTTTTGGCTTGGACAACCACGCACAGGGTTAACTTCTTTCAAAGACTATTTTGCGAGTTTGGTGGGATGGGAACGTTTTAGATCATCTCAGTTTGGCATAAAGCATTATTGTACGATCGGCTTAAACTCGAGAGAGGCGAATAATGAAGCATTAGCTGAGGAGGTGATGGAAATTCTGCCCTTGTTTTTGCAGAAAGAGGGTGTCGTAGGAGTAGGCGAAATTGGTTTTGATGATCAAACAGCGGCAGAGGAAAAATACTACAGAGCTCAATTAGAGCTTGCGAAAGAGATGGGATTGCCCGTGCAAGTGCACACGCCGCACAGAGATAAGAAAAAGGGAACCGAACGCAGCATGGCGATTGCCTTAGAGCACGGTTTAGCGCCCCATATGGTTGTGATAGACCACAATAATGAAGAGACAGTGAAGTCCGTTTTAGACCAAGGATTCTATGCTGCCTTTACTATTTATCCGTTTACGAAGATGGGCAATGAGCGAATGGTGGAGATTGTGAAGCAATATGGATCGGAGCGCATTATGGTGAATTCGGCGGCGGATTGGGGGATTTCTGATCCATTGGCGATTCCGAAAACGGCGGCCTTAATGAAAATTAAAGGCATTTCTGATGCAGATATCCAAAAAGTAACCTACCAAAATGCCCTCGATTCTTTCGCCCAAAGTGGACAAATCAATGAGCAAGACTTCATAGACGGTTTAGAAATCGATCAATCTTTAAAGTTTAATGGCAATACGGTATTGCGTGGCGGTCAAGCACCACGTGTGGATAAAAACTCGATCTTCATTCGCTAATGTCAAAACTTAGAGCCTTTGCCGAACTAACCCGCCCTGCCAATGTGGTCACTGCCCTATCGGATATTATGGCAGGTTTAGCCATTGTGGGCTTTGTTTTTGGTCGATTAGACTACCAGTTCTACCCTGCCCTATTCTTAGGTCTATCTAGTATGTGTTTATACGCAGGTGGCGTGGTGTTTAATGATGTATTTGATCATGAATTAGATCGCACAGAAAGGCCTGAAAGAGCCTTACCAAGTGGCCGAATTAAACGTTCAGAAGCCATTTTCGGGGGCATTTTGTTATTATCGCTCGGTATATTTCTAGCCTTTTGGCAAAGTCGACTAAGTGGCTTTGTGGCCATTTTCATTACCGCCTTAGCGCTATTTTACGATTGGAAAGGGAAGCACATGCGGATTTTTGGGCCTATTAATATGGGTTTGTGCAGAGCATTCAATTTACTTTTAGGGATGAGTGTGTATGAATTAGGGGTTTTGGAACACTTCCCAGTGATTGGTATCCCATTGATTTACATAGCGGCGATTACCCTGGTGAGCCGCGGAGAAGTACACGGAGGAAAGGCGATTACACTCTATTTTGCTGGCTTTTTGTTTCTGATAGTACACGCTTCGCAGTTATTTTTCGCGGAGAAAGTGGAATTTGCCTTGGTATTTATCCTGGCCCACTTTATCCTGATTTTCAGAAAACTGCGTGTTGCGATAGAGAATCCCGTGGGTAAAAACATTGGATTAACAGTAAAAACAGGGGTATTAACGCTTATATTGATGAATGCAGCTTGGGTGGCATCGAGTGGACAATGGATCGTCGCCCTCTTTGTTTTGGCCTTATTACCCGTATCTTTGGGTTTAGCTAAAAAATTCGCCGTTACATAAACCTATGCAATCTTTAAAACAACATTTTCAGGTACCCTATTCCTACGAGGTATTCTTCACGGAACGTTTATTTGCGCCAGAAAATCGCGTTTTTGCAGATTTTGTCCAAAACTTTGGCAACCCGAGCTTTCGCAAAAAGATTCTTTTTGTACTCGATAAAGGGATAACGGATTTTCAGACTGAATTAACCGCCGAAATTGTCCACTATTTTCAACGACATTCTCCCGCTGATTTAGCCCCAGAAATTCTGGTACTTCCAGGCGGAGAAGTATGTAAAAATGATCCTCGCTTTTACGAGGAAGTGATTCGCGCATTAGATGAGCACGGAATCGATCGTCACTCATTTGTGGCTTGCATTGGAGGTGGGGCGTTCTTAGATATGGCCGGCTATGCCGCTGCTATCTCCCATAGAGGTGTTAAATTCATCCGCATTCCTACGACCGTTTTGTCCCAAAACGATTCGGGTGTAGGGGTCAAAAACAGCGTTAATTACCTAGGTAAGAAGAATTTCTTGGGTACGTTTGCTCCACCAGTAGCTGTATTTAACGATTATTCTTTCTTAGAAAGTTTAGGTGAGCGCGATTGGCGTTCGGGTATCGCTGAGGCTGTTAAAGTTTCCCTCATTAAAGATATCAGTTTTTTTAGCTGGTTAGAAGACAATGCGGATGCGATGAATCAACGCGACAAGTCCGTGATGATTGAGCAGATTTACCGCTGTGCCTCGTTGCACATGCTACATATCGCGAGTGGAGATCCTTTTGAGCTTGGCTCCGCTAGACCCTTGGATTTTGGCCATTGGGCGGCACATAAATTAGAATACTTAAGCGATTTCAAGATCCGTCACGGTGAAGCCGTGGCCATTGGAATTGCCTTAGATAGCGTTTATTCGCACTTGATCGGTCATTTGACGAAAGAGGATGTAGACCGAATTATACACTTGTTGAAAAAACTAGGTTTTGCTATTTTTCATCCTGCTTTGGCAGAAAACGATAAAATCAACTTAACCAACGGCTTAAATGAATTCAGAGAACATTTAGGCGGGCAGTTAACCATCACCTTGCTAGAACATCTAGGCAAAGGCGTGGAAGTGCACGAGATGGATTTCGATCTCATCAAAAAATCAGTCGATTACCTGGAACAAATCGCCTAATATGAAAACGCCTTACGGACACCTGAGTTATTGCAGTAATATTCATACCGGAGAGATTTGGTCAGAACATTTTGTACAATTAAAACAGCACGTTCCAGCGGTGAAGGCACAGGTTTCTCCGGAACATCCGATGGGTTTAGGTCTACGTTTTGCGAATCAGGCGAGTATAGATTTGCAAGATCCTGCAGCATTAATTGCCTTACAATCATGGCTGACGGAGCAGAATCTCTACGTTTTCACCCTTAACGGATTCCCTTACGGAGGTTTTCACAACACCATCGTAAAAGATCAAGTACACGCGCCCGATTGGACTACGACGGATAGAAGGGATTACACCATTCGTTTAGCCCATATTTTAGCTGCACTATTAACTGAAAACGAGGGAGGTATTTCTACCTCTCCCCTGTCCTATAAATACTGGTGGAATACAGCAGAGGATCGCAGCCAAGCGATGCAAACATCGACGCAACATCTATTGGAAGTAGTCGATGTATTAGCTGAGATTGAGAAAAACACCGGTAAAATCATCCACATCGACATCGAACCAGAGCCGGATGGTTTATTGAGCAATCACGGTGATTTTGTAGCCTGGTACGAGCAGGTGTTATTGCCTGCAGGAAATCCTGATTTGATTCGCAGACACGTGCAATTATGCTTTGACATTTGTCATTATGGGGTAAGCTTTGATGCACCTGAGGCAAGTATTCAGGAGTTGAAGGCTAAAGATATTCCGGTGGGTAAGATTCAAATCAGTTCTGCCCTACGCGTCGATTTAAGAGAACAGGAAGCAGAAAAGATCGCAGAATTACAGAAATACCAAGAACCCGTTTATTTGCATCAGGTGAAAGCCTTGCATAAAGACGGTTCCTATCAAGAATTTAAAGATTTAGACGAGGCCTTTGCGGCCTATCACCCTGATACATACGACGAATGGCGGGTACATTTCCACGTGCCTCTCTTTTTAGAAACCTACGGTTTATTAGGATCTACTCAAAAAGAAATCCGAGAAACGCTCGCCATCCAAAAGGCTAGTCCATTTACGAATCATTTGGAAATCGAAACCTATACCTGGGGCGTATTACCTGCTGCCTATCAAGTACCAATGGCTGAATCCATTAGCCGCGAAATAAAAACCATCACAGACCTATTAGGATGATGAAAAAGACTGCCGTTATCGATGTGGTGGGGCTCAGCGAAAGTGTTATTTCCGCGGAGTACACCCCCTTTTTGTATGCCTATATCCAAAAGAAGCAGATTCAAAAAATACAGCCTCCTTTTCCGGCGGTAACGACCACCTCCCAATCGGTGTATTTGACGGGCAAAAACCCATCAGAACACGGCATTGTAGGGAATGGTTGGTATGATAAGACGGATTCGGAAGTGAAGTTTTGGAAACAATCGAATCCTTTAGTGGGGGCAGAAAAGATCTGGGAGGCAGCGAAGAAGAAAGATCCGAATTTTACGTGTGCCAAAATGTTCTGGTGGTACAACATGTATTCCTCAGCAGATTATTCCGTTACCCCTAGACCTCAATACCATTCAGATGGCGTGAAAGCACCGGATTGCTATTCTCACCCTGCCAGCTTAAGAGATGAATTACAAGCGAAGCTGGGTACATTCCCCTTGTTTAATTTTTGGGGTCCGAATGCGAATATCAAGTCCACTCAATGGATTGCGGACGCGTCCATCTATGTGGATGAAAAATTCGATCCTACCTTAAACCTGATTTACCTGCCGCATTTAGACTATTGTCTGCAGAAGTTTGGGGTAGATTTACCGGCGATTGCAAAAGAGTTAAATGAAATAGATCGAGTTTTAGAACAGTTGATTACGCATTTCGAGTCCAAAAACACCGAGATCATCTTGCTATCCGAATATGGAATCAACGATGTCCATACGCCGATTCACTTAAATCGTGTGTTGCGCGAGGCAGGTAAAATCGCGATTCGAGAAGAACAAGGGTTGGAATTATTGGATCCGGGTGCGAGCGAAGCTTTTGCGGTATCAGATCACCAGATTGCTCATATCTATTGTAAAAATCCAACTGAAATCCGAGCCATCTTCGAAAAGGTTCCAGGTATCGCCAAAATCCTCATCGGCAATGAACTTGAAGACTTTAAGATCGCACACGAACGTTGTGGGGATTTGGTTTTGGTCGCAGATTCTGACAAATGGTTCACCTATTATTATTGGTTAGACGATGCGAAAGCGCCGGATTTCGCGCGCTGTGTGGACATCTTCAAAAAACCAGGTTATGATCCTGTCGAAATGTTCATGGATCCTAAAAACCCCTTCATTAAGCTCAGAGCGGCCTATAAATTAGCTAGAAAACTCTTAGGCTTCCGTTACCGTATGGATGTGATTCCGCTCGATGCCACGCTAGTAAAGGGTTCTCATGGTAGTCCTTTCTGCGATGAGGCCTATTATCCTGTTTTCATTTCGTCGCAAAATATCGACAAACAGATACCATCAACCCAAGTATATCAATATATTTGGGAAACAATTTTCCCTAATTAATATGAAAAAGATCAGCACAATTTTTGCCTTTGTTGTAGCAATGATGGCATTTAGCACCCAAATCCACGCACAAGGTATGGATCCACAAGCAATGGTTCAGCGTCAAGTAGATCGCATGACGACAGAATTAAGTTTATCGAAAGATCAAGTTGCCAAAGTGGAGCCCTTAATTGCAGCGCGTATGAAAAAGATGATGGAATTACGCGAGCAAGGAATGGAAAGAGAAGAAATGATGGCCGAAATGAAGAAAGTCAATGATGCGCAAGCAGAGCAATTCAAAGCGATCTTATCGCCAGAGCAACAAGAGAAATACAAAACGATGCAAAGCCAAATGCGTCAAGGCGGACCTCCAAGAGAATAATGAAATAAAAAAGGCTCCTCGAATTGAGGAGCCTTTTTTTATTTACCTAATACAATATTCACAATCCGTTTCGGAACGACAATCACTTTCGAAGGCGTCTTGCCTTCTAAGTGTTTCGTTACCTGATCATTCGCTAAAACAGCGGCCTCAATCTCAGCTGGCGTAGCCGTCACAGGAAAAGCAAGCGTTAACTTCACTTTTCCATTGAATGAAATCGGGTAATTGAAATCATTCTCTTCTAAGAATGCAGCGTTGAATACCGGGAATGAAGCATAGGATATGCTTCCCTCCTGCTCACCAAGAGCTACCCACAGTTCTTCTGCAATGTGCGGAGCGTAAGGCGACAACAAGATCACTAATTCGCGTAATACTGATTTCTTGTGGCATTTTAAGGCGCCCAAATCATTCACGCAAATCATCAAGGTCGACACTACTGTGTTGAACGAGAAGCGATCTAAATCATCTTGCACTTTGCGAATCGCGGTGTGCAAAACTTTCAATTCCTCTGGTGTTGCAGGTGCGTCCACTAGTTTAGAGGTGTTCGTGTTATCATCAAAGAATAATCGCCAAACTTTGCGCAAGAAATTATGCGATCCTGAAATACTGTTTGTGTTCCAAGGCTTAAATTGCTCTAAAGGTCCAAGGAACATCTCGTAGACACGAAGGGTGTCTGCGCCGTATTTGGCAATTAAATCATCGGGATTAACGACATTAAACTTCGACTTCGACATTTTCTCCACTTCCCAACCGCACACATATTTGCCGTCCTCTAAAATAAATTCCGCGTCCGCAGGCACGTCATTGCGTGATTTTTTGAAGGCCTCCAGATCTAACACATCGTTTTCTACGATATTCACATCGACGTGAAGAGCAGCCACGTCGTATTGATCTTTTAAGCCGTGAGAGACAAACGTGACTTTGGCAGCATCCTTTAGACGATAAACAAAGTTCGAACGCCCTTGAATCATCCCTTGGTTGATCAATTTCTTCGCAAATTCCTCCTCCGGAACATAGCCTAAATCTTTCAAGAATTTGTTCCAAAAACGAGAATACAACAAGTGACCCGTCGCGTGTTCCGATCCACCAATGTATAAATCCACCGCTTTCCAATAGTTAATCGCCTCTTTCGAAGCAAATTCACCTGAATTTGTGGCATCCATGTAGCGGTACCAATACCAAGAAGAGCCCGCCCAACCTGGCATCGTCGACCATTCGTAATCGTATTGTCCTTTGTACTTCCAATCTGCCGCAGCGCGTCCTAATGGAGGTTCGCCGGACTCTGTAGGCAGGTATTTATCAATTTTAGGTAGTTCCAAAGGTAATTCAGACTCCTCGATCAAATAAGGCAATAAATCGCCTGAGGCAGAAGGTTTGAAATACACCGGAACAGGTTCTCCCCAATAGCGTTGACGGCTAAACACCGCATTGCGCATTCTGTATTGTACTTTTCCTTTTCCGATTCCGTTCTCCTCTAACCAGGCGATTAAGGTATTTGTCGCTTCCTTATATTCCATTCCATTAATCATGCCTGAATTAATGTATTTCCCCTCTTTTGTAGGATCGGCTTGTTTTTCGATGTCTTTTTGGCCATCTAAAATGGATGAAATAGGCAAATCAAAATGTTTCGCAAAGTTCCAGTCACGCTGATCACCAGATGGGACGCCCATCACGGCTCCTGTTCCATAACCGGCTAATACATAGTCTGCTAGGAATAAAGGAACGCGTTCTTGGTTCACTGGGTTGATCACATAAGTTCCAGTGAAAACACCAGAAACAGTTTTTACCTCAGAGACGCGGTCGAGTTCTGAACGGGTTTTGGCCCAATTTACATATTCTTCCACCGCCTCTTTCTGCGAAGGTGTCGTCAATTCTGAAACCCACTCGTGCTCCGGCGCTAATACCATGAAGGAAACCCCATAAATGGTGTCCACACGCGTAGTGAATACTTTTATCTTCTTATCCGAAACGTTTTCAATGGCAAATTCCACATCCGTTCCGATCGATTTTCCAATCCAATTGCGTTGCTGCTCTTTTAACGAATCAGCCCAATCCACCTCATCTAAACCACGTAATAAGCGATCGGCATAAGCCGTGATGCGCATTGACCACTGGCGCATTTTCTTCTGCTCCACTGGGTAACCGCCACGCTCAGAAACGCCGTCTTTGACTTCATCATTCGCTAAAACCGTCCCTAATTGTGGACACCAGTTTACCACTGAGTCATCCAAATAAGCTAAACGGAAGCTCAATAAGTAGGCATACTGCTCGTCCGCAGACATGGCATTCCATTGCTCCGCTGTAATTCGAGCGACTTCTTCATCGCACACGGCTTTTAATCCGATCGAACCTTTGGCCCCTAAAATAGTCTTCAAGGTTTCAATAGACTCCGCTTTATCTGATTCCTGGTTATACCAAGAATTAAATAATTGCATAAAAATCCACTGCGTCCACTTGTAATAAGACGCATCAGATGTTCTGACCTCTCTCAACCAATCG
>JBJTMW010000197.1:0-5185 GCA_046070715.1 Aquirufa sp.
AAGAAGACGAATCCAAATACACGGGTCCTAGGAATCGACGAGAACTTTATGGAATTAAAAGGCTATAAGGTGGGTGCGGGTCGAAATTTCTCTCCTAACGAGCAATTGAATGCCATCAATGTTTGTATCCTAGGCGTAGACGTGATTGATCAACTGTATGAAAAAGCAAGTCCCATAGGTACAGAAATTGTGGTTTCAGGAATTAAACTGAAAGTGATTGGGGTTTTGGAAAAAAAAGGGAATATGATGGGCGGCGGAGATGACCGCGTCGTCGTTGTTCCATTAGAAACTGGCCGTAAAATGGCAGTAGGACGTAACTTGACGTTTGACATTACCACTTCATCAGCTAAAATCAATAACCTCGATGACTTCATGGAAGAGGCCCGCGGGGCTATGCGAAAAGTGCGTATGGATCCGATAGGTATGGAAGATTCGTTTAGTATTGATCGTTCTGATTCGATGGCCAAAAGCTTTGAAAGCATCACTGGTTCCTTACGAATTGGTGGATTTGTGATTGGATTTATTACACTTTTGGGTGCCGCCATCGCTTTAATGAATATCATGATGGTTTCTGTCAGCGAAAGAACTCGGGAAATCGGTATTCGTAAATCCCTAGGGGCGACCCCAGGACGTATTTTACAACAATTCTTAATCGAGGCAATTGTGATCTGTTTACTAGGTGGAATAGGAGGGATTATGTTAGCTATTCCAATCGGAAACCTAATTGCACAGGCCATTAGTTCTGGTGCAGCGAGCTTTATTATTCCTTGGTTGTGGATGATGACGGGTATTATTATTTGTGTATTAGTAGGCTTATTTTCAGGAATTTATCCTGCTTTCAAAGCTTCTAAGATGGATCCTGTTGAAGCTTTACGTTACGAATAATACAGAATTTATCTAAAGCATATTTGCGAAAGCAAATGATTTAGCCTAGTTTTGCATTGCAATTTTGAATTGCCCAGATGGCGGAATTGGTAGACGCGCTGGTCTCAAACACCCGTGGGTGCAAGCCCGTGCCGGTTCGACTCCGGCTCTGGGTACAAGCCTCTCAAGCAATTGAGAGGCTTTACCTTTTTAAGAGGGTAGATTATCTTTCCAAACACCATAGGCATCCGCATAGGCATTCTTCAAACTCGCATCAGGCTGAATCGTTTTCAAGACCTTGATATGACTTACAGCCTCATCTTCATTCGCATAATACCCTACACCCGCACCAGCGCCTAACGCAGCGCCAAAGGCACCATCCGATTCCAACAATTCAACAGTTGCACCTGAAGCATTGACAATGGCCTGAGTAAACAGATCACTTAAATACATATTGGCTAAACCGGCCTTCAGTTTTTTCGGCTTAACGCCTACATTTCCTAACAATTCAATGCCGTAGACCATGGAGAACGCAATACCTTCTTGAGCTGCGCGAATAATATCAGCAGATTGATGGCGATTAAAGTCCAAATGTTGGAAACTTCCACCAAGCGTTTGATTTTGGAAAATACGCTCCGCACCATTCCCAAAAGGCATACAAACTAAACCATTCGTCCCAATAGTTGCTTTTGCTCCTAACTCATTCAGTTGGGAATAAGATAAAGCTGGGAAAAAATTCTGCTTGACCCAGCGGTTTAATATACCCGTTCCATTAATGCACATTAAAACACCCACACTCGTTTTAGCAGCGGTGTGATTTACGTGCGCAAAAGAATTCACCCGATTTTCTTTGTCAAACTTTAATTCATCTGAAATACCATATACGACACCCGAGGTCCCTGCCGTCGTGGCAATATCTCCTGGATGCAATACGCCTAATGAATACGCATTGTTGGGTTGATCTCCAGCCTTATAAGTGACTTTTACCTGAGTACTTAACCCTAGTTCGTCAGCTACCTCGGCTGTAATAGTGCCGTGGTCTGAAAATAGGGGATGAACAGGAGGGAAGATGGATTCCGGGAAGCCATAATAGGCCATTAAGTCTTTAGCTGGGTGGGACGCTTTAAAGTCCCATAAAATGCCTTCTGAAAGTGCTGAAGCTGTCGTAGTGAAAGTAGACGTAAATCGACCTGCAATAAAATCACCAGGAAGCATTACTTGAGTAATTTGTTCAAAAATAGAGGGTTGATTTTCTTTTACCCAGGCAAGTTTAGCGGCAGTGAAGTTACCGGGAGAATTCAAGTAATGACTTTGGCAAAATGATTCTCCTAATGCTTTATAGGCTTTTTCTCCATAAGGCGTTGCGCGCGAATCACACCAAATAATGGAAGGACGTAATACTTGAGCCTTTTTATCAACGACGACTAAGCCGTGCATCTGGTAGGAAATACCGATGGCACCGATATTTTTAGGGTCATATAAGCCCGTTGCATTCGCTTTTAAGATAGCTTGTTTAATGCAATACCACCAGTGTTCAGGATCTTGCTCTGCAAAACCCGGTTGAGGAGAAGAGATCTCATTTTCGACCTCCGGAAAAGAAGTAGAATAAATTAATTGTTGGTTTGCAGCATCAACAATACTAACTTTAATGGAAGAAGTTCCCACATCAATTCCGCACAGAATCATTTTAAATAGGTTTAATGTTAAAAATCGGCATAAAGAAACACCAAGTTACCAGTCATTTTGCTTTATCCAATATTCAAATAAAGGTAAAATCAGGTGAAATCTACGCATTAATCGGAAAAAGTGGTTCGGGAAAAAGTACGATTGCGAACCTATTAGTGGGATTAAAATACGATGAGGATTATTCCATTAAAATAAATTCTAAAGAATTAAATGACGGAATTGATCGTCTAATACCACAATTCAAACAGGCAGGTTATGTTCCACAAACCCTTCATTTAAAGCCGCATCACAGCGTGTATAATTATGCACAGGTTTTATTTCAATACCTGCCTAATGAACAACAGGATGCTGTAATAAAAAAGTACCTCAAGCAATTTTATTTAATCAAGCAAAAGGACACCAAAGTAGCCTCCTTATCTGGCGGAGAGAGACAAAAACTGGCCTTATTAGAGGCCATCAGCCAACCTATTTCTTATTTGGTTTTAGATGAGCCATTTAGCCAGCTTGATACGGAACAAAAATTAGAATTTTCGCAAATTATTGCCTCTGTTGTTGCTGAAAGAGCTATTCCATGCCTATTAATTAGTCATGATTTGACCGATATACTCCAACTAAGCCATACAGTAGGGATTATGGAAAATGGGAAACTCGTATTTCAGGGTTCTTGGGCTAAATTCAAAGAGTCAGCTAACGCGGTAGTTTTACGCCTTAAAAAGGCCATTCTGGATTGGGATAGTCAAATGAAAGGCTTAATTAATAACCTGAGATAGCTTTTAACTGCTGTGCATTTTGGTTCGTCTGATCTACTAAGTGATCAAGACCTACTTCAAATAAATCCGCTAATTTTTGCGCGATAATCGGAATGTTTTTAGGTGAATTAGGCTTCCCTCTAAAAGGCACAGGACTTAAATAGGGAGCATCTGTTTCTAACACAATTTTTGAGAGAGGAATATCTTTTATGTCTTGAAATAAAGTCGTGTTTTTATAAGTAATAACCCCTCCAATGCCTAAGTAATACCCTAAATCAGTCAATACCTTGGCTTCACGAGCATCTCCTGCAAAACAGTGAATAATTCCACAAAGATTCTTAAATTCAGGCAATTTCAGCGTTTTAATTAAATCAGCATAGGCTTTTCTACAGTGTATATCCACCCATAAACCAAGGTCTAATGCCCAATGGCATTGTTGCTTAAAGGCATCCATTTGTTGCTCTGCGAAGGTGGTATCCCAATAATAATCCAACCCAATTTCACCGATCGCCAGCACTTTAGTTTTTTCTAATTCTGACTTTAATGCAGCTAATTCTGCTTGGTAATTTTCCTTCACATACGTGGGATGCAATCCGATCATGGGAAGGACAAAATCAGGGTAATTATCACTCAATTTCTTTAGATCCACCCAAGATTCTGAATCGCAATTAGGCAACCAAACTTCCGTCACACCTGCCTCGTTAATCTCCTTTAAGAAAATAGGCATATCTTCTTGAAAATGAGCATCATACAAATGTGCGTGGGTATCGATCATAAGGCGGATAAAACAAGATTTTGTTCTTTACAATGACTAAGAATAATAGGTAAAATAACCTGCAAATGAGGAAAAGCTTTGACACTATCATGCATTACCACAATGGCACCAGGTTTTAATAAGGGAAGAATGCCTTTAAGTATTTCAGTTGAACTTAAAGACGCATTATAATCTCCCGTAAGGACCGACCATAAAATAACGTCATCCATTTCACGGTACATTTTACGTGTAATTCGACCATAGGGTGGACGAAAACCGATTGAAGTGATTTGTTGCTGCACAAACACCTCCTCACATTGAGTCACATCTGCTTGATAAGCTGTATAATCCATTTTCCAAGCATTGCTGTGGTTCATCGTATGATTTCCGATACTGTGACCGGCAGCTTGAATGCGCTGAATAATACTCGGATTTTCTACCACATTCTTACCAATGCAAAAAAATGTGGCCTTTGCTTCATATTCCGCTAAGCATTCTAGGACAAAATCCGTAATTTCAGGAGTTGGTCCATCATCAAAGGTTAAATAAATCTGACAATCAGCTGCTTTTGACCACGTAAAACACGGGAATAGGGCAGGAATAAACGACGGAATTTGATGAATAAACATACAGAGCTTTAATGATGCAAATTAGCACTTCCTCTTCAGAAAAAATAATCTTAGGCATTGACCCAGGCACTCGATACCTTGGTTATGGTCTATTGCGTATCACCAATGACAAGGTGACTGTGTTACAATATGGCGTATTAAACTTGACTAAATACACGACACAGGGAGCTAAATTTTTAAAGATTCACGAGCGTGTATTGGGCATTATTGAAGAGTTTTTGCCGGATGAAATCGCGATTGAATCTCCTTTCTTTGGGAAAAATGTACAATCGATGTTGAAATTAGGTCGGGTGCAGGGAATGGTGATGTCTTTGGCCTTCTCAAAATCTATTCCAATAGCGGAATACGAGCCTAAAAAGATCAAACAATCGGTGACAGGGAATGGAAATGCGTCCAAAGAACAAGTTGCTAAAATGGTGGAGATTATAGGCAACATTAAATTAGATGCCAAAATGCACGATGCAACTGACGCCTTAGGAATCGCTATATGCCATCATTTCCAC
>JBJTMW010000198.1:0-3378 GCA_046070715.1 Aquirufa sp.
GCTAATTGCTTCATCCGGTCCGATTCGAGCCAAAAAGCGGTTTCGATGTTTTGGGCCGGAACAGATATATAGTAATTCGTTAAATCTGGGGTGGTAAAGGCATTGTTCTCGCCGCCTACTTTTTGCAAGGGCGTATCGAAGGACGGAATGTTTTCAGATCCACCGAACATCAAATGCTCGAACAAATGCGCAAAACCCGTTAAGTTTTCGTCCTCATCCCTAGAACCCACATTGTAGATCACGTCTACCACCGCCATCGACGTATCCGGATCTTCGTGTACAATGACTTTAAGGCCGTTTGCGAGGGTAAATTCTTCGAATGAAATCATGTCTTAGGGTTTATAAACAAAAGTAAAAAAATCGACCCAAAAACCACAGAGCTTAACTAAATTTGCAGAGTAAACATTTGCTATGATTCGGGCTCTTCTCCTAATTCTTCTTTTTCTTTCTTCATCACTGAAGGCCCAGATTCTACAGGAACCCACGGCTAAGGCCCAAATCACCGCTGGCCTAACCAATTTATACCAATACGATTTCAAAGAATCCACGGCTATTTTCACGGGTCTAAAAGCCAAATATCCGCGCCACCCAGCCCCCTATTTATTACTAGCGATGCAATGGGAGCAGCAATATTTTCCATTAAAGGATCATCCAGCGCAAAGTCGAAACTATTTAGCCCACCTCGAAAAGGCCTACGAATTAGCACAAGAACTATACGACAAGGATGAAAATGACTTAGAGGCCTCCTTTTTCTGCACGGCTTCTCTGGGTTTTTTAGCGGCTTACGAAGCGGACGAACAGAACTTTATGAAAGTGGTTTCCTATGCAAAGAAGGCCTATGGTTTCCTGAAAATTGGCCTAAAAAATACCGACAAACAACCTGAATTCTTGTATTCGACCGGAATGTACAATTATTACAGCGTCGCTTATCCAGAATTGCATCCGGTATTAAAGCCTTTTATGTTCTTATTTCAGGACGGGAATAAACGGATGGGATTAGTTCAGTTAGAGGCGGGCACACGGAAAACGACTTTTGTAAAGAATGAATGCTTGTTTTACATGGGTTATGTGCAAAATAAATACGAGGGGAATCCCTTACGGGCTTTGGGATACAACCAAATCCTGAGCGACAACTTCCCTAATAACCATTGGTATCTTTTGCAACGCGCTGAACTACTGACCTTGACTGGAAAATTCGAAGAAGCGGAACCCTTCATCGAAAAAATGGAAGCGCTAAAAACCCCGTATTATACCGGCGCGGCTTATACCCTGCGCGGCATGCGCGAGGAAGTCGAGCGAAAAGACTTGAACAAGGCAGAGGCTTGGTACCTGAAAGCCATCGCTTTCCCCTTCGAAGAGCGATTAACCAAAGACATTCGCGGACTCGCCTACCTAGGTCTCGCGCGCATCGCACACCGCGAGAAAAAAGCCCATTTATTTAGAAAATACCTTCGTATTTCTGAAGATTTTATTGAATACAAAAATTCATTAATCGAACACAAACGACTAGCACATGGAAAGTAGAGAAGCTGGAATTGAACGCCTATACCCTAAAATCACGGGTCGCATGTCCGCGCGCTACTACTATTTAATCCAATTGCGCAAGCAATTAGAGCGTGTCATTGCCTTGTATGTGCGCAATTCCCCGCATCAATTAGTAGCCGATTATGGCTGTGGAAACAAGCCTTACGAACCGCTTTTTACCCCTTTTGTGGAACAATACATCGGTTTAGATTTAGCCTATAATACCAAAGCCGATGTGGTCGTAGATCCTGCCGGCATCATCGATATGCCTGCGGAAAGTGTGGGATTTGTCTTATCCACACAGGTATTAGAGCATGTGGAGGACCCCAAGGCGTATTTGAAAGAAGCACACCGTATCCTAGAAAAAGAAGGCAAGCTCATTTTATCGACACACGGCTATTGGATGTTCCACCCCGATCCGACGGATTTTTGGCGCTGGACTTCGACGGGTTTGAAAAAGATTGTGACGGAAGCGGGATTCGAAGTGGTTTATTTCGAGGGAATTCTAGGCCGCTCCGCGATGGGATTGCAATTATTCCAAGATGGTTTGTTGTTCAAATTGCCCAAGCCCTTGCGCTTCTTATTATCCTTAATTCTGCAGCCTTTGATCATCTTTTTCGATAAGATTATCACCGCAAAATCACGCAACGAGGATGCATGTACTTTCGTACTGGTGGCTAAGAAAGTCTAGCTTTTTCGTAAGCGATCGTGGCGTCCAAGGCTTGATCAAAAGAGGTAACTTCCCAGTTTATTTTCGCCGCTAATTTCGCCGTATCTAGACAGATTTGCTGCACATCGGTCAGCTTTGCGTCTTTGTATTCGACCTGAAATGACGGTAGTTTCGCTTGAATGCGCTTAATTATCTCGTTCAAGCTGAGCGATTCGCCAGAACCTACATTAATCGTTTCATTTTTTACCCCTGCCTTTATCAAACCGTCGATGGCTTTGCCGATGTCAGCGGCGTAGATATAATCTTTGGCCTGCGACCCATCTCCCCAAACCGTCATCACTTCCCCTCGCAACGCCTTGCGCACCGCAATGTTAATCACGCCTTGTTTAGGCGAGCGGTGAAACTCCCCGAATGGATTTGACAAACGTAAAATCAAGTAGTCGATCTGGTATAATTTCGCATATAATTCGATGTAATGCTCCACGGCTAGCTTGATAATTCCGTAAGATGAAATAGGCTTGCAGGGGTAATCTTCTTTCACTTTTTCTACCGTCACATTCCCATAAACCGCACCGCCCGTAGACAAATAAAGCAATTTAGACACCTGGTGTTTCTTCATCATCTCCATCAATCCAATGGTAGGCAACAAGTTAGACTCGATATCTTGGCGAATATTCTCGGAGGAAATCGCAGGAATAATGGAAGAGGCAAAATGGAATACGCGATCAAATTGATGTGAGCTAAACAAGTCGTCCAAAGCTTGGGCATCCGCATAATCGCCCACCACGAACGTCACGAAAGAAGGAAATTCAACGCCCGCCGGTTTTTCGTGCGCAAAAACAATCACTTCGTTTTCTGCACCGTGATGTTGCAAATAAGCCAGCCAATTCAAGCCCAAAAAACCACTTCCCCCAACGACTAAATTTTTCTCCATGACGCGTATTTGCTGTAAAAATAGCCGAAAAATTTAGCTAATTTCGGTTTTGCATTAAAAATCAGCCCTGAATGCGTTTAATCATTGCTCGCTCTAATTTCTTTTCGTACTCCGAGACCTTTATCGAAGAGCAGATCAAACAATTAGAACCTATTCACGTCCTGTACGAGGGCTGGCAACCGAGCCGATTAAAGGCGGGCGGATCTATTTATCCGTTACCTTTTTCGATACTTGCTGTTAGAGGTGTTTT
>JBJTMW010000199.1:0-3896 GCA_046070715.1 Aquirufa sp.
ATCCGCCACGTCGGATTCGCTTTCACGAAATCCACAATAAGGGGATTCATTTGTTCTTGCTTGGACCACTCGGGTTGCAAGTATAATTCCGCTGAATCTGGTAATTTTTCCGCCCATTCTTGCGCCCATGGAATATCTGAGGGATGATTAACTACGACTTTGAGTTCATTTGTCATCGCTAAAATACCCTCGTTAGGTGCTTTGAATTTCTTTGGAGAGAAACAGATCCAATCCCAAGTTCCGGTAATGGCCGTAGCGACTCCAGAAGTTTCGATATGGGTTCTGAATCCCGCTTCTTGTAGGGCTTCAGTCAAAGGACCTAAATCGTGCATTAACGGTTCACCACCTGTAATAACCACTAATCGGCCTGGATTCTCGAGTGCTTCAGCCACCAAAGTTTCTACTGATTTAACAGGGTGCGTATCCACGGGCCAGGATTCTTTCACATCGCACCAATGACAACCCACGTCACAGCCACCCAGACGAATGAAATAGGCGGCGTGTCCCTGGTATTTACCTTCCCCTTGCAGGGTGTAAAAAGATTCCATTACTGGATAGGTAAATTCGGCTCTTTTTACAGCGGTTTTTATATCTTTGGGGTTGGATTGCATTTGGACTTAAATTGAATAACAAAATTAAGTCTAGAATTGTAATTTAACTAATCGATGAATCCAACAAACGCAAAAAATCGACTATTTCTTGCTTTAGGGCTAGTGGGCACTTTGTGCTTGTTATCCGCTTGTTGGTCAGCTCGTTGTCCGTATCAAACCTGTCGCGTCAAAGTGGAACACCGCCACGGTGTAGGTTATTACCGTCCGAATGTAGCCTTTTCTTGGATGTGGACTCCACGTTACAAGCATATTCGCGCCGATCAATCTAAAAAGAAATCCAGATGAAGCAGCACGTCGTTTTTTCCGCGGGATCGCTGAATCAATTACCCTTAGATTGGGAGGGAAATCGCCAACGTATTTTGGCGGCCATCTCTCAGGCTTCTTCTGAAGGTTCGTCCCTTTTGTGTTTGCCTGAATTATGTATTTCTGGCTATGGCTGTGAGGATCAGTTTTTAGCGCCTTTTACGGCGGCTAAATCTTGGGAATCCCTAGAGTTAATCGCTTCCGAGGTTTCGGAAATGGTCGCTGTCGTGGGTTTAGCCTTGCCTTTTGAAGGAGATTTATACAATGTTTCTGCCATTGTAGCGCAGGGGAAAATTCAAGCCTTAATTCCCAAACAATTTTTGGCAGATGATGGCGTGCATTACGAACCGCGTTGGTTCAAACCATGGCCTCGAGGGCTGCGAAAAACGTACAAAGGAATTCCTTTAGGGGATTATCGAATCCATTTTGCTGGTATTACACTCGGAATTGAGATTTGCCAAGATGCTTGGGAAGGGGCGAGGCGGCCAGCTTATGATTTAGCTAAGCGGGGCGTTTCAGTGATTTGTAATCCCACGGCTTCTCACTTTGCGTTTGGAAAAGCAGAGATCAGAAAATCATTAAGTTTAGAAGGTGCTCAGATTATCAACGGCGCATATTTATTCGCGAATTTACTGGGCAACGAAGCGGGTCGCATCATCTTTGATGGAGATGCCTACATAGCGCACGAAGGTGCTATTGTAGCCCAAACACCTCGATTCTCTTACCAAAATTATACCTTAGTTTCCCAAGAATTAACGTTGGAAAAACGAAAGGATTCAGGAGAGGATGTGGTTTCATTTGAGATTAATCTTCCTGAAACATATGTAACAAAAACTTCAATTGTCCCGGCTTGGGAAAGTTCAGCATCGAAAAAAGAGGAAGAGTTTTCGCACGCTGTAGCTTTAGGTTTATTTGATTATTTACGTAAATCTCGATCGCAAGGATGGGTTTTATCCCTTTCTGGCGGTGCCGATTCATCAGCTATCGCCTCCTTGTGTGCGTTGAGTATCCAGTTTGCAACAGAAGAATTAGGTTGGGAGGGATTGAAGCATAAGCTGAACTATATTCCCTTGACTACGCCTGATAAGGCGATGTCTACTTTATTAACGACTATTTACCAGGGAACCGTTAATTCTTCCCAAAACACGCGCGATTCAGCCCGTGAATTAGCGGAATGGATCGGAACACAGCATTATGTGATTGAAATTGATTCGATTGTAGCAGGTTACCGAGACTTAATTGAGGGAGCCATTGGGCGTCCTCTGACTTGGGAACAGGATGATATTACTCTCCAAAATGTACAAGCCCGCGTCCGTGCCCCTAGTGCTTGGATGCTCGCGAATATTAAAAATGCCTTGTTGCTGGCTACTTCAAATCGCTCGGAGGCAAGTGTGGGTTATGCGACGATGGATGGCGACACCTCTGGTTCGATTTCGCCCATTTCTGGAATTGATAAGAGTTTCATTCGGACTTGGTTGCTTTGGCTAGAGGCTCAGGGCTTTAACGGGCTGCATTTAGTGAATACGTTAGAGCCGAGTGCGGAATTGCGTCCACTTTCTGAAAAGCAGGTGGATGAGGAGGATTTAATGCCTTATCCGATTTTAAATACGATTGAGCGATTAGTATTTTATGATTTATTGTCGCCGCACGACTGTTTAGCAGAAGTAAATAAGCGGTATGGGTCTGTTTTTGCCAAAGAAAAGCTCGAAGAATTCGTTCGCCGATTCTTCCGTCTTTGGGCTAGAAATCAATGGAAAAGGGAGCGTTATGCTCCCGGGTTCCATGTGGATGATTATAGTTTAGATCCAAAGAGTTGGTTACGCTTCCCGATATTATCAGCGGGATTAGAAAAAGATATATAAACAAAACACGAACAAGCAGATGTTATTAGTTGTGGATGTGGGGAACACGGATATCGTGTTTGGTTTTTATGAGGATCAAACCTGGAAAGCAGTTTTGAGGACACCTACGCACCAGCCATGGAGCACGAATGGGGTGGTAAATTGGATTAAGAAGGAGTGGGCGTCCAAAGATTTAGGGGAAACCTTACCTTCTTTGGCTTTAATATCCTCCGTAGTACCCTCTATTTCGCCTCAAATTCAGCGTGGATTAGCCTTGTGGTTAGGTTATTCGCCAGCGGTCATGAATCCTGAATTATACGAAACCTTACCGATACAAGTCATCGTACCGGAGGAAATCGGTTCGGATTTAGTCGCAAACGCCGTTTATGCACATGAAAATTACCAAGCAAATGTGTTGATTGTGGATTTTGGAACGGCCTTAACCTTTACGTTAGTGAATGCGGAAGGCAAAATGGAAGGAGTTTCCATCGCTCCTGGATTAAAAACGGCTGTGAAATCGCTCTTTTCCCAAACCGCTCAATTACCAGAAGTTCCCCTCGAAATGCCCGAATTTAATTTAGGCACCGATACGGTTTCGGCGATTCAAGCCGGAATTTTATGGGGCTATGTGGGAATGGTAAAGGAGATGATCAGCCGGGTAAAAGAAGATAAAAAAGGGGATTTGAAAGTAGTAGCGACGGGCGGATTGTCTTCTATTTTGACCCCATTAGCCTCGTATTTCGATGAGGTAAATAAATTAATTACGTTAGAAGGTCTGCGACTGATTGCAGAACGTTTAAAAGCCTAAGCTAATGTTTCCAAAAGATCAAGGATACTTTTTTCCCGCCGAATGGCATCCACATGTAGCAACCTGGATCACTTTTCCGCATAACGATCACTCGTGGCAGGAAGAGAAATTAGGTCAGATGTACCCGGAATATTTTGCCTTGATCAAGGCAATTTCTGAAGGAGAACAAGTGCGAATAAACGTAAATTCTACAGCTTTGCAGGCTTTTGTGGAAAGCCAATTGCCTGTTTATGGCATTGATCCAACAAAGATTGAATTCAATGTTCAACCCACAAATGATGCGTGGTGTCGTGATCATGGCCCCGCTTTTTTAGTCAAAGAAGGAAGCGCAGA
>JBJTMW010000200.1:0-2531 GCA_046070715.1 Aquirufa sp.
AGGTTCGGCAGCAACGCAAGCGAAAGCATTCATGGATTACATCAATGCAGACGAATATTTAAGCACGCGTAAAGGAAACTTTACAGAGCGTAACGGAGGTCGTACGCCATGGAATGCAACATTAGACTTGAAATTAAACCACTTGATCAAAATGTCAAATGGCCACGATTTACAGTTCTCTTTAGACATCATGAACGCAACGAACTTAATCAACAGCAACTGGGGTAGAATTTACTTCTCGCCTAATACCTTTAACTCGACGGCAAGCTTAGGCCTATCTCGTGTAAACTCTGGTACAGCAGCTGATCCGACGTACAAGTTTGCGGTTCCATCTTCGCCATACACAGTAGATCAAATGGGATCTAGATGGCAGATGCAAGTAGGCGCGCGCTATACGTTCTAATCAAGTAAAAGGGTAAAAAAAGAGGCGAATCGCAAGATTCGCCTCTTTTTTTGTGCTGTTATCTCGACCAGCGGAATCTTCGTCTTCCCAGCATGCCAGATAAACCTGTTCCCTGGTTTTCTCTGAAGTTCGCCACATAGACCGGCTGTGCAATTAAATCACTTAAATGACCCGCCATCAAACGCTGAGATTGGGAAACCCATTCCTGGTATTGGTCTTTCACTGAAACGTGAGAGGGTAAGTAGTTTTTGAAGATGCTTAAATCAAAAGAAGAAGCGCCTATTCCTGCCCCAGACAATTCTCCATCGTAGGCATTAATCATTTGTTCGATGTGATTAGGCACCGGAACCATCATCGCTGGCTTCCCTAAATACATCGCTTCGGCAACCGATTCGAAACCGGCAGTGGAAATCAATCCAGCACATTCGGTCATTTTCGCTAAATAATTTTCCGCATCGATCGGGTGAAACGTTAACGAATCTGAATAGTGATACGTCACTTTGCGTGCTGGATTATCCCAAAAACAATCCAATTTTACCTCCGGGTTCGCATTTGACCACGCCATAATATCTTCTGAAAGACGGAAGTGCGTTAAATAGGCTAACCAGCGCTCGCCTGCTTTGGGCTCGATACTTTTCACTTGCTGGCGCAATAAGGGAGGAACGACTTCGATCTTTGCGTCATTTTCAATTGGACGGAAAGACAAGCCCAATAACTTCTTCGAACCGATCGACGTGATCATCGTATTCATATTCAATAGCATGCGATCGATTTTCTTCTCTGCGATGCTCTCGAAGTTTTTGTTCAGTAACAAGTATTGATGACCCACGGACATCGTAGGGATTTTAGATCCCGATTTTAGCTTGTATAATCCCGTGATGGACTCGTAGAAATTGACAATTCCGTCTGGCTGCAATTCTTCGATGAATTCTTCTAATTGCGTTGCACTTTTCCAAAAGGTTTTGAAATTCGTAAATGCCTGCGCCGCTGTTTTAAAAAGCTGCACGGATTTGCCATTCCCAAAAATAATAGAAGGGCTCTCGTATTGCAATACCGGCGTATCGCCGATAAAATCCAGAAAAAACGACGGGATTTTGCGCCCCTGAAAAGATCCCACGGCATAACCGATCACTTCGTGACCCGCCTCGCGCGCGATTTGTGTGAAAGAAATCGCTTGCGTTAAATGGCCGCGACCCTCGCCTTGTACGGTAAATATGAATTTGCCCATCTTATTATTAGACTGCTACAGCTTCGCCTAAAATTTCGTTTAACTCTGCTTTCAAATTGTATAGCGGGAATTCGATGATTTGCCATTCCCCTTGATGTGTTTCTACTAAGGCCGTCAAAGATTCGACCCAGTCTCCGGAATTCATATACGCGATTCCATCGATCATTTTGATTTCAGCCTTGTGAATATGGCCACAGATGATGCCATCCGCGCCTTTGGCCTTCGCTAATTCCGCTAATTTCTCCTCAAAATCCGATATGAAATTCACTGCCGCCTTTACTTTCTGTTTAATCACTTGAGAAAGAGAGTAGTAAGGTTTTCCCTGCCAGCTGCGGTATTGATTATACCATTTATTCAGCCACAACAAGAACGTGTAGCCGATATCGCCCAAGTAGGCTAGCCATTTCATTTGGCTGGTAATGCTGTCGAAAATATCGCCGTGTGTGATGAAGTATTTCTTGCCAAAACTCTTCAACATATAGTCCTGCCGAATCGAAAACTGCTTCCCAATTTTCAACGGAAGCACTTGCTCTAAGAAATCATCGTGATTCCCGCGCAAATAAATCACTTCCGTATCCCACTTGTCCATCATCTTTAAAACACAGCGGAAAAAAGCCGTGTGCTTCTTCTTCCAGCTGCCTCCTTTTTTCAGTTGCCAGCCGTCAATAATGTCGCCGTTTAAGATAAGTTGTTGGCACGAATGTGCGCGTAAGAATTCGTTAACCTCGGCTGCTTTAGCTCCCTTGCTTCCTAAATGCAAGTCTGAGATAACGATTGTTTTGTAGGTGGGTTGAGAGTGATGGCCCATGGTTTCCTATTTGGTTTACCAAAAATAGGCCTCCACTTTAACCTCCTCGTTAAGCGAATATTACGCTATGGTTAAATCTACCAAACCATAGG
>JBJTMW010000201.1:0-3969 GCA_046070715.1 Aquirufa sp.
TTATCGAAGCACGCGAACATCGTGGTGAAAGCTACGGTTCGGAAGGAAGACGGTACCTTAGTTCAAGAAATGGTGGAAACTGTTGCGGGACGTGTATTGTTCAACTTATGTGTTCCAGAGGAAGTAGGTTACATCAATGAATTGTTGACCAAAAAGAAATTGCAACAAATCATTTCACAAGTACACAAGATTTGTGGAATGGCTCGTACCGCACAATTCTTGGATGATATTAAAGAATTAGGATTCCAACAAGCCTTCCACGGTGGTTTATCGATGGGTATTGGCGATGTTCAAATTCCAGCGGAGAAAGCTTCTTTAGTGAAGAAGGCGCAGGATGATGTTCAAGCAGTGTGGGATAACTACCTAATGGGTCTTATCACGGATAATGAGCGTTACAATGCGGTAATTGACATCTGGACAAAAGTGAACTCGAAGATTACCGAGACATTGATGAAGCAGATGGAGGAGGACAACCAAGGATTTAACGCCATCTACATGATGATGCACTCGGGGGCACGTGGTTCTCGTGAGCAGATTCGTCAGCTGGGTGGTATGCGTGGTTTGATGGCGAAACCTCAGAAGAACTTACAAGGTTCGGTAGGTGAAATCATCGAAAACCCAATCCTTTCTAACTTTAAAGAAGGTCTTGACGTATTAGAGTACTTTATCTCAACACACGGTGCGCGTAAAGGTTTGGCAGATACTGCCTTGAAAACAGCCGATGCAGGTTACTTGACTCGTCGTTTACACGACGTAGCGCAAGACGTGATCGTGAACGAAGAAGATTGTGGTACCTTACGTGGTATCGAGGTGTTCCCATTGAAAGACAATGAGGAGATCATCGAGCCATTATCTGAGCGTATCTTAGGTCGTGTATCTATTCACGATGTGTACGATCCGATCACAAATGAGTTAATCGTTGCTTCAGGTGATGAAATCAACGAAGCAATCGCAACGAAAATTGATGAGACAGCGATCGAATCAGTAGAGATTCGTTCGGTATTAACCTGTGAGACGTTGAGCGGTGTGTGTGCGAAATGTTACGGACGTAACTTAGCGACAGCTGCGATGGTGAACTTAGGAGAAGCGGTAGGTGTAATTGCCTCGCAATCAATTGGTGAGCCAGGTACTCAGTTAACCTTACGTACGTTCCACGTGGGTGGTACAGCCCAAAACGTTTCCTTAGATGCGAGCGTTAAAGCGAAATTCGACGGAGTAATAAACTTCGAAGAAGTTCGTTCTGTAAGCTCTACCGATGCGGAAGGCAATCCAGTAGAAATCGTGATGGGTCGTTCAGGCGAGGTTCAAATTGTGAACCCAGCGAATAAACAAGTATTGATCTCTTCTAACATTCCTTATGGTTCATTCTTACGCGTTAAGGAAGGCCAAGCGGTGAAAAAAGGAGACGAAATCTGTGCTTGGGATCCATACAATGCGGTAATCCTTTCTGAGGCTGAAGGTAAAATTGAATTCGAAGCAATCGAAGAAAACAATACCTACAAGGAAGAAGCGGATGAGCAAACAGGTATGCGTGAGAAGGTAATCGTAGAATCGAAAGATAAGACGAAAAACCCATCCGTATTAGTGAAAGCAAAAGGTAAAGAAGATTTAGTATACAACGTTCCAGTAGGTGCGCGTTTAGCGATCGACGAAGGAGATAAAATCAAAGCGGGTCAAATTATCGCAAAGATTCCTCGTGCGGCAGGTAAGACGCGTGACATTACGGGAGGTCTTCCACGTGTAACGGAATTATTCGAAGCACGTAATCCATCGAATCCAGCCGTAGTAACGGAGATTGATGGGGTAATTTCTTACGGTGTGATTAAGCGTGGTAATCGCGAGATTATCGTGACACCGAAAGAGGGAGCTGAGCGTCGTTACTTAGTACCTTTGACACGATTTATCTTAGTCCAAAACAATGACTTCGTACGTGCTGGTTCTCCACTTTCTGATGGTGCGATTACGCCTTCAGATATCTTGAAGATCAAAGGACCTACGGCAGTTCAGGAATACTTAGTGAACGAGATCCAGGACGTTTACCGTCTACAAGGTGTGAAGATCAATGATAAGCACATCGAGTGTATCGTTCGCCAAATGATGCAGAAAGTGCAGATCCTAGAGCCAGGTGATACGCAATTCTTACAAGGTCAAAACGTAGATCGTTTCGTATTCCGTCACGAGAACGACTTGATCTTAGATCAGAAAGTGATCACAGATGCGGGAGATTCGGATAAATACAAAGCAGGTATGATTCTTTCTGCACGTGCTTTACGTGATGAGAACTCTTCGTTAAAACGTAGAGATATGAAGTTAATGAAGGTGCGTGATGCGCAAGCAGCCGTTTCTTCATCGAACTTACAAGGTATCACGCAGGCTTCGTTAGGAACGGATTCATTCATTTCAGCTGCGTCGTTCCAGGAAACTACGAAAGTACTTTCTGAGGCTTCGATCCGCGCGAAAGTGGATACGCTAGACGGCTTGAAAGAGAACGTTATCGTAGGTCACTTGATTCCAGCAGGTACAGGTCTTCGTCGCTACAAAGACATTTTAGTTACATCGAAAGATGAATTAAAAGCGATGGAAGCGAAGAAAGAGGCTGCTGAGGTCGCTGAAGCGAAAGAAAAAGTAGAAGCTGCAAACTAATTTGTAGAATCAGTTGAATAGACCCCCGGCTTTTCTTAAGTTCGGGGGTTTATTTTTTATCCAAACAAAAATATGGAAAACCCCACAGAAGAAAATCAACTCAATATCGAGCTTCCAGAAGAGATGGCGGAAGGCCATTATGTGAATTTGGCGTTAATCGCGCATAGCCCATCGGAATTCGTGATGGACTTTATTCGCATCCTTCCAGGCCTTCCTAAGGCCAAAGTAAAGTCGAGAGTTGTGATGACTCCAGACCACGCCTACCGCTTAATGCAGGCGCTGCAAGAGAATATACAGAAGTACGAAGAGGCCTTTGGCCCTATTATGAAAGAAGGGGATGCCGCTGGTTTCCAATTCCCCATGAATTATAACGGCCCCATAGGCGAAGCGTAAACGTTTTAGGTCATTTAATCCCATTTTTTTAGCTGAAAATCAGGTAAAAAGGTGGGATTTTTGCCTTTTAAAGGAAATTAGATTTACTATGCGCTTATCGAAAAAATTCCTGGACTCAGGCAAACTTCAATCTTCTATTGCTTTACAAGTTCCGTCGCCAGAGGTATTCACGTATCCGGAGAAAGTCCTGCAATTTGGGACAGGAGTATTGCAACGCGGACTTTGTGATTTTTATATCGATAAAGCGAACCGTGCGGGAATTTTCAAAGGTCGCGTCGTAGTGGTTAAATCTACTTCCAAAGGTGGCGCAGATGCCTTTGATGAACAAGATGGATTGTACACCCACTGTATCAAAGGGATCGAAGATGGAGTTGCCAAAGAAGAGAACATCATCAACTCCTCCATTTCTCGCACCATTACCGCTTCGAAGGATTGGGACAAAATCATCGAATGCGCGAAGAGCGAGGACATGCAAATCATCCTTTCGAACACGACCGAAGTAGGCATTACCTACGTGGCAAACGATCCGATTTCGAACGGTTGCCCTAACTCCTTCCCCGCTAAATTATTGGCGTTCTTGCATGCGCGTTTCACGCATTTCGCTGGATCTGCTGCCTCCGGAATGGTGATTGTTCCTACGGAATTAATTATCAACAATGGAGATGTGTTGAAAGGCATTGTCTTGAAATTAGCAGCGGACCACGGTTTATCTGCGGAGTTTGTTTCTTGGCTAGAAACGGCGAATCACTTCTGCAATTCCTTAGTGGATCGCATCGTTCCCGGTAGCCCAGATACAGCGACGAATGCAGAGATTTGCGCGCAATTAGGCTATGAGGATTCCTTACTGATCATTTCGGAGGTGTATAGCCTGTGGGCGATTCAAGGAGGGGCCAAAGTAAAAGAGGTGCTTTCCTTTGCCCCAGCAGATAAAGG
>JBJTMW010000202.1:0-4033 GCA_046070715.1 Aquirufa sp.
GATCACCCAATCCGGCATCTACCAAATCACCCCTTCCTGGCTTTCTTCCCTCGGTGTAAAAGCGAGTTCCATCGGAGTCTACGGACACGAAATAGGCGAATTACCCCAGTCAAACTCGGCTGCAAGGCCCATCGATTTACAGCCCATTCCCTTCCTGAAACAAGGAGATAAAATCCTGTTTTATGGAGAGAAATTCAACCACCACTACAGCGATACTACTTTCTATTTCATCCGCTTAGATGATCCGGCGCCTAGGGCCATTACGGACCTTCCGTCAGTCACGGCTAGTGCGACAGCTTTAGATTTTGGCTATAGTCGTTTTCACTACGAGCCAGAAACCTATAATCTCTTGCAATCTGGTCGAGAATGGCTGGGAGATGGATTTTTTGGCAATGTGAACCGAACGATTCAATATCCTTTAGCGGACTATAAAACGGGGATTCCGAGCTTACTTTCGGGCAGATTAGCCTCCTCCTCTTTGGCGCCAGGTACATTTACGTTCACTATTCCGGGTAATGCGCTTACCCCTATAACCTTTCCTGCAACCACTGGAGGAAGGTATGACCAAAAGGCCTTTTTACAGAACTTCTCAGCCTTAGTAAATCCAGAGATTAAGGACCAAAGTTGGACTTGGAATTTAACTTATAGCAATACCACAGGCTCCGGCTACCTCGATTACATCGACCTTCACTACCCTCGAAAATTCAATGCCACAAACGAGAATCCGCATTATTATTTACCCAATAAAACCGATTCTACTTTCAGCATTACTATTCAAAACCGACAGTCGAATCACCTCGTTTGGGTTAAGATAAAAGGCAAAGGCTGGCAAAATGTGAGCTCTCTCGCTTTTAACAAAATTGCCCCTGGCGCTGAACTCTTGATTTTTGATCCAGCAAAGGCAGCAGAACCTAAAACGGGAGAAACCGTAGCAAACCAAAACATCCGAGCAGACGCCTCCGCCGATTTACTGATCCTTTCCAGCCCCTCGATTCTTCCCGCTGCAAAACTGCTAGCCTCCTATAAAAATGCCAAAGGCATTTCTACTAAAGCCTATTCCACGAAAGAAATCTATAATGAATTCTCAGCGGGCAAAACGGATGTGACGGCGATTCGCGATTTCATCCGAACAAAAAAACCTAGATATGTACTACTATTCGGCGATGCAACGGTGGACTACAAAGGAATCAACAAGGTAGCTACCGCCATTGAAAGACAGAATTATGTGCCGAGCTATGAAAGTCGCGAGTCACTACAGCCTTTGCAGACCTACGTGTCGGATGATTATTTTGGGTTAATGGCAGACAATCAAGGCGAATGGCTGGAAGGCAATGAGGCGATGAACGAGCCCATTGCCCTGGGAATTGGTCGTATTCCGGCTAGGTCATTTGAAGAAGCGAATACAGTAGTGAATAAATTAATCAGTTACGAGACGCGCGCTCAGCTACAACCTTATCGCTTCGCTTGGCTAGCGGATGACGGCGATGCAAACATTCACGTGCAAGATGCGGAAGACTTTGCGCGCTTGATCCCAGAGGCTTATCAAGTGCACAAAACCTACATCGACCAGTTCCCCCAAGAAGTGAACAACGGCTTTTACACTTCTGCAGCAGGCAAAAAAGCTAGTTTAGAGCTGTTTAATCGCGATGCGGACTTTATCCATTTCTTAGGCCACGGATCTGAATCCGCCTGGACAGATGAAAAAGTCATCACGAATAATGAGATTCAAACGCTCAAAAACAGCCGACATCTTCCCCTTTTATTGACGGCAACTTGCCAGTTTGGCCGTTTTGACGACCCGAATCAATTGTCCGGCGCGGAACTAAGCCTCTTATCCAATCAGGGAGGTGCAATCGGTCTAATTTCTACCACACGGCCTGTCTTTCAGAGCAGTAATTACCTATTTGGTCAAGCTTTTTATAGACAATTAGCTAATCATCTAACAGATAAAAATTACCGACTAGGTGATTTATTCAAGGATGCGAAAAACGATAGCCAATCAGGAGTAATTAACCGAAATATCACCCTGCTGGGCGACCCTACTTTGGCATTACCCTGGAATCAACAAAAACTCACTATTCGCTTAGACACCTTAGCTTCGGGGATCATTCAAGGTCAAACGATCCCCAGCATTGATGGGGAGATTCGCTTGTTTTATTTTGGGGAAGATAAACCGATGCAAACGTTGGGGACAAAAACGGATAAATTCAGTTATTTAAAATCCGGTGCTTTGGAGGCCATCAACAGCGCAAAGGTCGAAAAAGGCAAATTTACACTGCCGAATGTGCCAGCCGGGAAATTAAAATGGACTGCGCGAACAGCGACAGAAACGTATGGCGGAGGAATGAAGAGCGTTGTAAAATTAACTTCAGAGGCAAAAGAAGTAAACGCTCCGGTGCTGACAGCGAGCCTTTTGAATGAATCTGATCCACTGGCATGCTCTCCTAATCCGCTTTTGCAAATCAAGATTAGCGATGCGAGTTCCCTACGACTAGTAGGCCCTACAGGCGAAAATGCGCTGATCTCCATCAACGATACCTTGGAAATTCCCTTCTCTGATGTATTTACTCCTGAGCTTGGAAATAGCAAACAGGGAACCGTTACCATCCCTTTTGAATCACTCGCGCCTGGACTCTACAAGATCAAAGCAAATTGTTTTGACGTGCATACGAATCAAGGATTTTGTTCGTTTGAATTCCGCGTTTCAGCTGATAACAAAGAGCAAGGCTCGCTCCAAATTTACCCGAATCCCATTACAGAGCTGACGAATTTTTCTTTTTTACAGGAGAAACGCTGGACGAGCTATCGTTACAAGCTAAAAATTTATAGTAACTTAGGGAAACAAATGCTCGAAAAGATGGGAATGATTCCAGGAAGCGATTCTGTTAATCAAACATTCTCGATCGAGTGGAGTACGGCAGAGAAGAGCCAATTAGATTTTATTAATTATTACCAAATTGAGATTACCTATGACGATGGAACTCCATTTAGAAGCTTCAGCGGTCGTATTGGAAATATAAAATAACCCATGAAAAGAGTCCTAACCCTTTTATTTATTGTTGTTGGATTCATGTCCTACGCTCAAACAACCTTAGTTTCTGGCCAAATCAATGCCGGTCGCATCCCTACTCCTACCCTCTTATTCTTAAACGTTGCCCCAGATGCTCGTTCGGCGGCAATGGGCGATGCAGGGGTAGCTTTATCGGTGGATGCGAATGCCATTCACTGGAATACAGCGAAATTAGCCACTACGGAAAAGAAAATGGGTTTTTCTATGTCATATACGCCATGGTTGCGCAACTTGGTAAACGATATGGCACTGTACAATGTGGCAGGATATACGGTGACGAAGAAGAATTTGGTTTTTGGGTTCTCGGTTGATTATTTCGATCAAGGGATGTTCCAAGCCACGTTAGATAATGGGACAAGTGCAGGTAATTTTAATTCCAAAGAATTCGCCTTAGGTATCTCTCACGCTAGAAAATTGTCCCCAGCCCTTTCTTTAGGGATGAATTTAAAGTACATCAATTCGAACTTATTAGGCAACTACCAAGGGAGCGGTGGATTAAACAATGCCTTAAAACCTGCTGAGACGGTGGCGGCCGACATTTCGGTGTTTTATTCGAAACCGACCACTGCTCCATGGAAATACAGCTACGGCTTGACTCTTTCAAACATCTCAGGTAAAGTAACGTACGGCGGAACCGAGAAAAACTTCATTCCTACGAATTTACGTATCGGGATGGCGGCAACGCATGAAATAGATGACTTGAACAAATTAACTTTTACGGTTGATTTCAACAAATTAATGGTCCCTACGCCTCCTGCTTACGTAAATGGCAAAATGGTAGGAACAGATCCTGCGACAGTTTCTGCGATCGGTGGAATTTTTGGATCCTTAGCAGATGCTCCGGATGGGATTAGTGAAGAGATAAAAGAGGTGACCACGTCAGTGGGCGCGGAATATTTGTTCAATAATGCCTTTGCTTTACGAACAGGTTATTTTCACGAGAGTGAAATGAAGGGAAATCGG
>JBJTMW010000203.1:0-21058 GCA_046070715.1 Aquirufa sp.
AATTCCATCAGTCCATCTTCGAAAGTAACTACCGTACCCACGTGAATACCCATCTCTTCCACTTCCTTTTTATTCGAAGCACCGCAATCAATGAAAATGTCAGAAATGCCTGGAGCTTTGTCTTTGGCAACATCTCTTACATGAATCGCTGGCCAGCCAAAAATCCCTTTCACCACTTTGTCTTTTGTGTGAATATTCGCCCGCATGGAAGGCGCAATCAAGGCATCCGAACCGCCATTGCGACGTAAAAACAGATATCCATTGTCATCAATATAGTTCACAAACCAAGAAATTTCATCCGCATGCGCTTCGATTACCACTTTGTAAGGTTGTCCTGGATTGATCACACCCACAGCTGTTCCATAGGTATCAATGATTTTTTCGTCGATGAAAGGTTGAATATAATCTAACCAAATTTTTTGTCCACTTGCCTCAAAACCAGTGGGCGAGGCATTATTTAAATAGGAGTACAAAAATTCGTTTGCGTTCATAGGTGCTTTGATTTAATATGAATAGGTCTCAAATTTACGTTTTTATTACATTTTTAATACCAAAATTCGAGGTAAAAACAGAGAAAGATTGTATTTTTGAAAGAATAAAGAGTCTAAGAATTTATACGATACAAGAGATGAAGAAAATAGCTGTATTTACGTCAGGTGGAGATGCTCCAGGAATGAATGCTTGTATTAGAGCAATTGTTCGTGGCGCTGCATACCACGGTGTAGAAGTGTTTGGGATTGTAAGAGGTTATAATGGAATGATTAAAGGAGATATAATCCCTTTAAATTCACAGTCTGTTAGTAATATTATTCAGCGCGGGGGTACGATTTTGAAGTCAGCTCGTTCTAAAGAATTTATGACAGCAGAAGGTCGTCAAAAGGCGTATGATAAGTTACAAGAATTAGGCATTGAAGGTTTAGTGGCCATAGGTGGAAACGGTACGTTTACGGGGGCAGAGATTTTTTATAATGAGTTCAAAATACCGACGGTAGGTGCTCCAGGTACGATAGATAATGATCTTTATGGAACTGATTATACGATTGGTTTCGATACAGCGGTAAATACTGCATTAGATGCTGTAGATAAAATTCGTGATACGGCTGATTCACACGACCGTGTGTTCTTTATTGAAGTGATGGGCCGTGATTCTGGTTATATCGCGATTCAATGTGCGATTGCTGGTGGGGCTGAATCAGTGATGATTCCGGAGAATTTGACTTCAGTAGATGAAATTTCGGCTATTTTGCAGAAAGGTTTTGATAAGAAAAAGTCATCTTCGATTGTGATTGTGGCTGAGGGGGATGAAGAAGGGAACGCTCAGATTGTGGCTAAGAAGATTAAGGACAAGATGGGGGAGAATTTAGATATTCGGGTGACTACTTTGGGTCACATTCAACGTGGGGGTATTCCTACCGCTTATGACCGTATTTTAGCTAGTAGACTTGGATTAGGAGCTTTGGAAGGATTATTACGTGGGGAGAAAAATGTGATGGCAGGTGTAGTGAATAATCAATTGATTTATACACCCTTCCACGATACCATTACGAAGAAGAAGCCGGTTTCAGAGGATTTGATCCGTATGGTAGAGATTTTATCTACTTAAGCGAAACCTACCATGGAGTAAATGACGTAACCAGCCAATTCTCTGATTAATTCAGCGAATTTACTAAGGTTGCGTTCTTGTGGAATAACTAGATCGAGGATACCTGAAGGGGTATCCTTTTTCTTTATGTCCGCTGGATACGCATCGATTAAAAATCCCTCTTTTACATAGCAGGCTTTGGCCCTAGGCATGTGCATGGCAGAAGTGACGAGAACCATTCTTTCATTAAGATATGGTTTAAGCATCTGTTTGGTATATACCGCATTTTCGTGCGTATTTCGGGCTTGTTCTTCCAAGTAAATATCTTTTTCATTTACTCCCATTGCAATTAACACCTCTTTTACTTTCCTACTTTCTTGTGTTTCGTCGATTTTTAGGCCTTTAATATTGACGTTTCCGCCCGTAATTAAGAGTTTTTTTACGAGTCCTTTTTTGTACAAAAGCAATGGTTGGACAAAGCGATCAGCGGTTTCGCCAGTTCGGTAACCTTCGCCTGCGCGCATCATTCCACCCCCTAGGATGATACACCACTGGTATTTTTGCGTTAAAGTAACTTGTGGGCTTTCATAGGCCAAATAACACAGATTGACAAACCAGCCATTACTGAGTATTAACAGGGCCATTACCGTGATCTTGATAAACCTTTTAGGGTGTTGGCTAAAATAAGCGATTCCTAGTAGTAAAAATATCCAACATAGTGGTTGAAGGAAAAAGTCGATTATTTTAGATAGGATGAAAAACATTGTAAATTTGAAGGATGTTGATACAAATTTATTCTAAACTTATGAAAGTAGTCGGTACTCTTCTTTTTATTTTATTATTCACTTTTACTTCCTTTTCACAATATCGCATTCAAGGTAAAATAAAGGGATTGTCTAAATCGGAAGTGTATTTAGCCCATTATTTTGGCTATAATCAACAAGTGATAAAAGATACGGTAGTGGCGAATGAGGCGGGAGAATTTCAATTTAAAGGGACTGAAGCTTTACCTAAGGGTTTATACTTGATTTCTTTTCTTAAATCCAAATACATTGATGTAGTAATAGAGGATCCTAATTTCTCTTTCTCCTTGGATACAACAGATGTATTGAAGTCCATTACCTTTGAAAATTCTGTTGAAAATACGGCCTTTTATACCTTCCAGCGAAAAATGAATGAGCTGTATACACAGCTTAATCAACCTTCGCTTTCTCCTATTGCGAGAAAAAAAGCACAATCAGATGTGCAGCAATTTCAGCAGCAATGGAAAAAGACGAATGCTCCTTTATTTGTTTCTAAGCTAATTGAATCTTCGTTTGATCCAGAAATTCCTGTTTATGCGGGTACTTTAAAGTCGAAAGCGGATACAACAAAAATGCAAATGTATCAGTACCAGTACTATAAAAAGCATTATTTTGATGGGATGGATTTAGGGGATGAGCGGATGGTTCGGACGCCTTTTTTACAGCGTAAATTAGAGCGTTTCTTTAAAGATTTAGTGGTTCAAGATCTTGATTCAATTTCTAAAGAAGCGGATTTAATTCTTCAAAAAGCAAAGGATACTGAAGTCCGTCGATACATCATTTATAAAATTGCCAGTACCTATGAAAACAATCCCATCTTAGGGACGGAAGGAGCATTTGTGCACTTAGCGGAGAAATATTATATCGGAGAACCCGCGCTTTGGGATACGAGTACAGTTAGGCGTATGAAGGAACGTATTGCGATTATTAAGCCATTACTTGTAGGTAAATCCTTTCCTAAGATGCATTTGACGGATGTGGCTGGTAAGGAAATTAATATGGCTTCTCTACCATTTAAATACACAATTGTCTTTATTTATGATCCAGAATGTAGTCATTGCAAACAGGAAGCACCTAAATTAATCGCATTGAATGATTATTTTAAAAGTAAGAATATAGGCGTTGTGGCTAGTTCTATTGTGCGTGATAAATCCGCTTGGAAAAAGTTTATAACAGAGTTTAAGATCAGTTCCTGGGTAAACGGAATCGATATTCATTTGAATCCACAAACAGGAAAGGAAGAATACTACACCGATTTTAGAAATACATTTGATGTGTATTCAACGCCCGTTGTGTATATATTAGACCAACAAAAAAAGATTGTAGGGAAGCGAATTCCGGTAGAAAATTTAAAAGATTTTATTCAGTATTTAGAAACGAGACGTAAATAGTCTTAGCGTTTAAGGTACTTTTTGTTCTTGACGTTCTTTTTCATCTTATAGTGCGTCTTATATTTTAGGCGCGATTTTTGGTAGAAATTTCGACTGAATTTTGGAGTGCTTGCGAGTGATAATTTTTGATAGGGTATGAGCATTAATTCGTTCTCAAAACCGACAATTTTGATTTTAACGCGTACTAAGCCTATTTTCTTGAGGTTTAGTTTTTTCGCTGCGGCTTCAGACAAATCCACCACTCGCCCTTTTTTGTAAGGTCCCCTGTCATTAATGCGAACAATCACACTTTTGCGATTCGCTAAATTAGTGACTTCCACTAAGGTATTGAAAGGAAATCTTTTGTGCGCTGCGGTTAATGAAGTCTTTTTTAATTTTTCCCCGCTAGCCGTTTTTTTGCCATAGAATTGATTCGCATAAAAGGAGGCTATTCCTACTTTTTCGTAACCTAATTCTTGTCCTTGGGAAGAAAAGGATAAAAATAGTGCTAACAATAGTACTATTGAAGGTATTTTTATCATTAAAAGAATGGATGATGATGGTAAAGATGGGGGATTAAATTGGTAATTAAAAATTTGATCCTTTGGTGTTGCGGGTTAATTCTGTGCATTTTTTTTGAGTGAATGAGAATAAATAGTAGATTTACACATTGTGAAACCATAATTTAAATACCAGTGGAAGAAAGAGATAGAGAAGAATTATTTTCTAAACGTATTCGGGCAGGAAAGAGAACGTATTTTTTTGATGTGAAGTCAACCCGCTCTCAAGATTATTACATTACGATCACAGAAAGTCGCCGTCATCAGAAAGAAGATGGATTTGTGTATGAGAAACATAAGATGTTTTTGTACAAGGAAGATTTTGATAAATTCGTAGAAGGATTAAATGAGGCTGTTAATCACGTGAAGACAGAATTAATGCCAGATGTGGATTTTACTTCGTTTAATCGGGATGAAGACGAGTTTGGTGGTACAGACTTGAAATGGGAATAATATTCCGTTATATTTTGAAAAAGCCTCTGAGAAATCAGGGGCTTTTTGATTTTTAGCCGTACTTTTGTGCTTTCATTTTTAAAATTACTATGGGATTAACTTGTGGAATTGTGGGATTGCCTAACGTAGGTAAATCAACTTTATTTAGTGCTATTTCTTCGAATAAAGCAGAAGCAGCGAATTATCCGTTTTGTACGATTGAGCCCAATGTGGGAATTGTAACAGTTCCAGACAATCGCTTACATGTGTTAGCAGAATTAGTTAATCCTAATCGCATCTTACCTACAGTGATTGAATTTACCGATATTGCTGGTTTAGTGAAAGGAGCTTCGACTGGAGCTGGTTTGGGGAATAAATTCTTAGCCAATATCCGCGAGGTGGATGCCATCATTCACGTGGTTCGTTGCTTTGAAGATGAAAATATCGTTCACGTGGAAGGTCGCGTTAATCCTGTTAGCGATAAAGAAATTATTGATTTAGAATTGCAGATCAAAGATTTGGACTCTGTGGATAAGAAGATTTCCAAAACGGAACGTGCTGCGAAAGCAGGGGATGCCAAAGCAAAGGCGGAATTAGCTGCCTTATTACAGTTTAAATCCACATTAGAGGAAGGTAAATCAGCTCGTACAGTGATTATGGATGAAGAACTTCGTCAAGCGGCTATCGGTGATTTATATTTATTAACAGACAAGCCTGTCATTTACGTGGCTAATGTAGATGAAGCATCGATTGCAGCAGGTGGAAATCAATATGTTGATCAATTGAAGGCAAATGTGGCGCCCGAAAATGCTGAAGTGGTCGTTGTTTGTGCCGCTTTAGAAGCTCAAATCGCTGAAATGGAAGATTTAGATGATCGCGCGATGTTCTTAGAGGAATATGGTTTAAAGGAGTCCGGATTAGATAAATTGATACGTAGTTCTTACCATTTATTAAATTTGATTACTTATTTCACAGCTGGTGTGCAAGAAGTGCGTGCTTGGACCATTCAAAAAGGTTGGAAAGCACCTGCAGCTGCTGGTGTGATTCATACAGACTTTGAGCGTGGTTTTATTCGTGCTGAAGTAATTAAGTTAGCTGATTATGTCGCTTACAAAACCGAGGCAGGGTGCAAAGACGCTGGTAAATTAAGTGTAGAAGGAAAAGAATATGTCGTGCAAGATGGAGACATTATGCACTTCCGCTTCAACGTATAAGGACTAGTGACTAGTGACTATCGACTAGTGACCACTGTCGTATACCCCACCAGCGAATCATATCGTGTTCCTGGTTTTTGATAATAAACGAGTACCTCATAGAGGTTTTCGGTTTGAGCATAATTTCCCTCTAATGTTACATTAGTGGGATTTTTGCTTTTAAACTGGTAGTTATAGACGCCTTGTTTTAGGATGTGCGTATGTTCTAATAATCCTGTACTTGGATTTAAAAGCAGGGGGGATGTGAAAGTGTAATCATTGAAGCCCCCTACCACATAAACGTCTTGTAATGATTCTGTAGGCTTTAAGCGAAAGGTGCATTGAACATAGTCTGCTTGTAAGGGATTTTCTCTGTTTTCGTATGATTCGATTACGTAGGCGCCATTAAAGTCATTTCGTTGCACGTAGGCATATAATCCTTGGACTTGTTCCACCTGAGTTTTAAGTAAGTTGATTTTTTCTCCAGTGGTGATTTGATCTACGAAAGAAAGTTTCTGTTGTGAGCTGCGCAAATCGATGAGTCTAAATTCATTAGACCCAGCAAAAGCATTTTCCTGACCAAAGAACGGGAAAGTCAGGCTGTTATCTTCCAGATTAAACTGTCCTGCAGGTAATTTTTGTAATAAGTTCTCTGATTGGTGGTTTTGGCGGATTTGAATATGCAATTGATCATCCCCAGCATAATTGAGGACAGGAGGAATGTGCAATTTGAAATCGATGCTTTGGTGGGTAGCGCGTAATGCATTCGTTTTGGCATATGAAAAAGACGTCTGAGTTTTCACTAGTTGTTCTGCTACGGAGAATCGAACACAAAGAACAGTATCTCGCTTATTCCGTTTATTATACACCATTGCAATATAATTACCACTGACTTTCAGGCTCGGAATGGGGACGGAATAGTGTAAATAGGGAACTTTAGTGCCTATCGAAGAGGTGGGATTCCGAAGGGGAATATCGTTAAAATCAGCCAAATACTCGATTTCGGATAGGGGTGATGGCTTCCAATCGGCTTGACAATGGATGATTCTAAAATAGTAAGAAGGGTAGTTTAATCCTAAATCATCGAATTGCAAAGAAGCCTCGGATAAAGATCCTAAATTCAGTACAACATTCGGGTGAATGTAAGTATCTGCCGTTTGAACAAATGCCGTTTGAATAGACGGATAATGAATGCGAGAAGCGATTTGGGAAAATAGCCCCAAAGGAAGACCTAACAATAGCCAAAGCGAAATAGAGGTCTTCATTTGTAGCTAGATTAGAGCTTCCCAGGAGGCGGTGGTTTCAGATAAAGTAGCTTTTTCGGCTGCTAAGGACACCTCTAATTGCTTAAGGCCAGCATAGTCAGCTTGATTTGCTAAATCTACCATTTGGGTCTCTAAAGCTGCAATTCGATTTTCGATTTCCATAATTTCAGCCTCTAGTTTTTCTATTTGCTTGGCTTGATTAGGTGTTTTAGCCTCTACGGGAGCGAGTTCAGGCTTAGGTTTTCCTTGCGATTTTACCGCGGCTGGTTTTGCTGTTTCCCGAGTGGCCATCCAGGTCTCGTATTCATCGAATGTGCCTGGGTATTCTTTGATTTCGTGATCTTCGATATACCAGATCTTGTTCGCGATGTTCGTCACGAAATAACGGTCGTGGGAAACGACCACATAGGTTCCCTCGTATTGTTGCAAGGCCTGAATGAGGATATTCACGGATTGCATGTCCAGGTGATTGGTCGGTTCATCAAGTAAGAGGAAGTTCGCTTCGGAGATTAATACTTTAGCCAAAGCAACACGTGATTTCTCTCCCCCAGAAAGAACTTTGATCTTCTTGAACACTTCTTCACCAGAGAATAGGAAACAACCTAAAACGGAACGTAATTCCATTTCTGTCTTCGTCGTCCCGGTACCTTTCAACTCTTCAATGAGCGTATTTTCAACCGTTAAACTTTCTAATTGATGTTGCGCAAAAAAAGATTCGATCACATTGTGCCCCGTACGTCTTTCTCCATCGATTTGTTCTGTACCTGAAATAATACGCAATAAAGTAGATTTACCTTTACCATTTGCGCCGATTAAGGCAATTTTATCGCCTCTATTGATTGTCGCTGAGGTGTTTTTTAGGATAACCTTTTCTCCAAAAGCTTTGGAAATATGTTCTAAGAATAAGATAAATCGACCTGGTTCTGTCCCAAAGTTAAACTTGAAATTAACCTTCGCCTTCTCATCAATGACATCATCAATGATATCGATTTTATCTAATGCTTTTACACGAGATTGTACTTGTCTCGCTTTCGATGCTTTGGCCTTAAAACGCTCAATGAAGCGTTCTGTTTGACGTATTTGAGATTGTTGGTTCTCAAATGCTCCTTTTTGAATCTCATTACGTAGGGCCTTTTCTTCCATATAGAAAGAATAGTTACCCGGATACAAAGTGATTTTAGCACCCGAAACTTCGGCGATATTATCAATCGTTCGATCTAAGAAATAACGATCGTGAGATACGACCACGATGGAACCTTCATAATCGTGGATGTACTTTTCAACCCATTCGATGGATGGTAGGTCCAAGTGGTTAGTGGGCTCATCGAGTAGGAGCAAGGCTGGTTTTTGCAACAATAACTTCGCAAGCATAACCCGCATACGCCATCCACCTGAAAATAATTTCAAAGGGCGATCTAAATCGCTTGTACTAAACCCTAAACCCTCTAAAATTTCCTCTGTGCGGGATTGTATCGTGTAACCATCTAAACGCTCGAAATCTTCCTGTAGCTTGGCTAATACGTCGATGTCTTTGTCTTCATAATTTGTTTCCATCTTATGAAGCACTTTATCAATATCTTTCTGTAGTTCTAACTGCTTTTCAAAAGCCTGCATCGCCACATTCAAAATACTGTCATCCGTTTGGTAGGACAATAAATCTTGATTTAAAAAACCAATGGTGCAATCACCGGACTTTGAAATGGTACCACCATCCGGAGTATATTCACCTGAAATAAGGCGCAATAAGGTTGATTTACCGGTACCATTGGCACCTATTAAACCAATTTTAGTCTTAGGTTTGATGTGTAAACTTGCCCCTTCGTACAAGGCGCGACTTCCGAAATAGAAGTTTAAATTCGATATTGATAACATATTACAAAGATAGCCGTTTTCTTGCATTTAGGCCACCTAAATGTGGACATTTGACTAATTCTTCTAATCCAGCGTAAGCTGTTTCCGATTTTGTATAGCCCAATGCCTTCGAAAGCGACATCGTGCGATTATTATCTCCCATGGACCATTCAATATCGTCCATAGTCATTTGAGAAGGATGTTCGTAGCCGCACGCATGGGTGATTTCGGCGATTTCCTTTACTAAAGTATAATGGTAGCGGTAATAGCGTTCGCTTTTTAGGGTCACATCAATACCGGCTTGCAACCATTTATTGGAAGTCGCAATTCCGGTAGGGCAGTGGTTGGTGTGGCATTTTTGGGCTTGAATACAACCAATCGACATCATTGCCTCGCGAGCAATGTGTATACTATCCGCTCCCATGGCAAAGGCCATCAAGGCTTTTTCCGGGAAACCTAATTTCCCGGAGGCAATGAAGAATATTTTATCCGTTAAATTATGGCGTTGGAATATTTGGTAAACCTTCGCAAAAGCGAAAGTAAATGGCATTGAAACGTGGTCAGCAAAAGCATGCGGAGCAGCTCCCGTTCCGCCCTCACCACCATCAATGGTGATGAAATCAGGACCTTTTCCCTGTTTTTCCATATAGGCAGCTAATTCCTCCCATTGTTCTAATTTCCCGATGGCTGATTTGACCCCTACCGGTAATCCTGTTTCTGCAGCCATCGATTCAATGAAGTCCACCATTTCTGGGACTGTAGAGAATTCGGAGTGAAAGGCAGGGGATAGGGCATCCTTATCCATGGGAATATGACGGATTTCTGCAATTTCTTGATTTATTTTTGATTTAGGGAGCATTCCCCCTTTTCCCGGTTTGGCTCCTTGTGAAAGTTTTAACTCAATAGCTTTGATACACGGATTTTCTTCGACCTTTTGCTTTAATTTTTCCATTGAAAATCGGCCATCTAGTTCTCTAACCCCAAAATAGGCGGTTCCAATGTTTAACATCACATCAGCGCCGTTTTGGTGGTATGGAGATAAGGAGCCTTCTCCCGTGTTATGGTAGCAACCAGCTAAAAGGGCTCCTTTATTTAGGGATTCTACCGCTTTCGCGGAGAGTGAACCATAGGACATCCCTGAAATGTTGATGACCGAGTAGGGGCGAAAAGGTTTCGCTCGCTTGTGGTATAACCCAATGACTTTAGCTGCGGGTAAAACACCGGGATTTTTATGGAATAAATGTTCTTTTGTTGGATTAAATCCCATCATGGCATTCTTGATGAAAATATAGCCGGGAGAACTGAAATCTTGATCAGTTCCAAAACCCTGCAAATTATTCTCATTCTTCGAGGATGCATAGATCCATGAGCGTTCTTGGCGATTAAAAGGCAATTCCTCGCGATTATTAGCCACAATGTACTGCCTTAATTCAGGTCCGATTCGCTCTAGCCAATACCTAAAATGACCCACGATAGGGAAATTGTGTGTGATGGTGTGGCTCTTTTGAATGAAAATGTCACGAATGATGACAAGTAGGGCAACAAGTGCGATCCAAAACCAAGCGGATGAGAATAGGTTCATAATTTTTGATGAAATGATGATCCAAATTTAGGTGCATTTTGGCAATATTATTACCAATAGTTCTAATTATCTTTGTGGTTTAGTTGAGACTATGCAAGCAGATTATCATTTATTAAAAAAATATGTGGCCTCTGTTTTTACAGCCATCGGTTGTAGTGAACAAGATGCGGCTTTAGCTTCGGACGTTTTGGTTTCCGCTGATGCGCGGGGAATCGATTCACATGGAGTGGCGAGATTAGCGGGTTATGTGCGTCTTTTCGATAACGGAAGATTAAATACAAAACCACAGGTAAAGGTTTTGCATGAAACGCCGTCTACCGCCACTTTAGATGGAGATCGAGGTTTAGGACTAATTGTGGCGCCTAGAGCTATGGAAATTGCCTGTGAAAAAGCTGCTTTGGCTGGCACCGGTTGGGTAGCAGTTCAAAATTCAAATCACTTTGGAATAGCAGGTTATCACGCGATGAAGGCACTTCCTTCTCAAATGATTGGATGGGCCATGACTCACGCTGCGCCCTTAGTGACGCCTACTTTTTCGAAAGAGAAATTATTAGGGACAAACCCTATTGCCGTGGCTATTCCCGCGAATGAAGAACCCGCTTTTGTGGCTGATTTTGCTTCTACAGCTGTGGCTTATGGAAAATTAGAGATACTTCAACGGAAGGGATTGGATACCCCTGACGGTTGGGTTCAGGATGCGAATGGAGATCCTTGCAATGATGCTTTTGCCATTAAAAATGGGGGGGCTTTATTACCTTTGGGAGGCGACCGCGAACACGGATCACACAAAGGATATGGTTTGGGAGCGATTGTTGATATTTTATCAGGGGTTTTATCGGGGGCGAATTTTGGCCCATGGGTTCCTCCTTTTGCGACTGCTGGTTTTATGCAAGCGGGCGAAACGGTGGGAAATGGAACGGGGCATTTTTTAGGTGCGATGCGCGTGGATGCTTTTAGACCTGCAGATGATTTCACAAACGATATGGATAAGTGGATTCGCCGTTTTAGATCTGCTAAGGCCATAGAAGGGAAACAAGTCCTCATTCCTGGTGATCCAGAACGTGAATTAGAAGCGATTCGGCGTGTGGAAGGAATTCCATTATTAAAGCCGGTAGTGGAGGATTTGCAATCCTTGGCCTCTCGTTTTCACTTAGATTTTAACGTAGATTAATATGATTTCGAATAAGCGAATTAAGATTTTTATTTTAGTATTTAGTTTGATCTCAGCGATGTTTTCCTACTATGTATGGCAAATTTTCAAAACGCCTAATTTTAGGGTAGAAGCAAATCATCCTTTTGAATTATTTATACCGCAAAACGCGACCTTCGCCACCGTTTTAGATACCTTAAAAAAGCATGACTTGGTTAGTGATCAGTTGAGCTTTCGCTTTTTAGCAAAGGTGTTAAATTACCCTGAAAAAGTGCGTCCGGGACGTTATATTATTCATAGTGAAATGGGTAATTGGGAATTGTTACGGAAGCTAAGAAATGGTCGCCAAGATGCGTATAAAGTGGTAATCAATAACTTCCGATTAAAAGAAGATATAGCCGGTCGCCTCGCCCATCAGACAGCTTATGATTCTGCCGCTATTTATGCTATGCTAGATTCAACAGAACTCATGCAACAATGGGGTTTTACTTCAGAAACGAGTCCTGCTATTTTCGTTCCAAATACCTATGAGGTAAACTGGACCACTTCATTTCCGGAATTTTTAACGAAAATGAACAAGGCATATGTGAAGTTTTGGAATTCGAATCGTAAGGCTGAAGCACAGAAATTAGGATTAACGCCTGTTCAGGTTTCTACTCTGGCTAGTATTGTCTACGGAGAATCCAAAAACCCGAAAGAGCAAGCGCGTGTGGCTGGGGTTTATTGGAACCGTTTGCAAGCTAATATGCCGCTTCAGGCTGATCCGACGGTGGTTTTTGCTTGGAAAGATTTTACGATTAAACGCGTAACGAGTAAGTATACAGCGCTAAATTCACCGTATAATACCTACAAGAATACGGGATTGCCACCTGGTCCCATTTCGATTGTGCCTTCAGATGTGATTGATAAGGTGTTGCATTTAGAACACCATCAGTTTATGTATTTCTGTGCCAAAGCTGACTTTTCTGAAAACCACGCTTTTGCAGTTACTTATGAGGAGCATAGGAAGAATGCGTCTGATTATCAGAAAGCGCTAGATCAACATAAAATCCATTAATATGCTTTCTCACCAGGTTTCCTACCGCGTATGTTATGCTGATACTGACCAAATGGGTTATGTGTATTACGGTAACTATGCGCGTTTTTATGAGATTGCCCGTGTAGAGACATTGCGAAGTATAGGTGTTAGCTACAAAGTATTAGAGGATGCTGGAATTGGTTTGCCCGTGTATGAAAATTACTCGAAGTACCATGCGCCAGCCTTATATGATGATTTGTTGCGAATTGAATGCACATTAATCAAAATGCCCTCAGCGCGTATCGAATTTGTGTATAAAATATACAATCAAAGTGAAGCTTTATTACATGAAGGGAAGACGACTTTAGTCTTTATGGATTTAGCGACAAAGAAAGTGGTGAAGGCTCCAGAATGGTTGATAACGGCAATTTTGAAACATAATAGCGATGATTAGACGGGTGTGGAGAGAAATTCAGGCGTTTTGGAAAGATTGTGAGGAACATTATATCCTCGCGCGAATTCTCACGATTTTATACCAAAAAATTTTCCATTTTGACATTGACGTACGTGCAGCAGCGGTAGCGTATAATTTTACGCTGGCGGTATTTCCTACTATTATCTTTTTGTTTTCCTTACTGGCCTACATTCCATTAGATAATTTCGATATCAAGATGGTGAATTTTTTAAAATCCTCCATTCCTAAAAACCTCCAAAAAGATTTCACCGAATTACTCCTGGATTTGATTCGAAAAAAGTCAGGTGGAGTCTTGTCTTTTGGATTCTTATTTGCCCTCTATGCATCTACCAGTGGCATTCAGGCACTGATTCGTTCATTCAACTTAACCTATAAAACGAAGGAGAATCGGGGGATATTTAAAGAGCGAGTGATTGCTGTTTCCTTGAATTTCTTGTTGACCTTCGTTTTGATTACCGCATTCTCGGTATTTATTGTGGGGAAATTAGTGATCGGGTATTTGAAAGGGAAGGGTCTAATTGATTATGATTTCAATTTCTATATGTTGAATATTTTGACTTACTTCCTGATATTTTCCATCTTCTTTTTGACCATTTCTATTATTTATTATTATGCCCCAGCGATTACGAAACGCTGGAAATTTTTTAATGCGGGTTCCATTACAGCCTCCATTTTGACCATTTTAGTGACTAATTTATTTTCCTATTATTTAGTCAATTTTGCGAGCTATAATAAAGTATATGGATCGATTGGATCCTTAATAGCTTTGATGGTTTGGCTGTATTTTATTGCGTTGATTTTGCTCGTAGGATTTGAAATTAATGCGAGTATTGATCAAGTAAAAGAGGAGCAGGAAGAATCAGAAACGGATTATTTTTTCGAATAATATGGCAGAACTCATTCGACTTTACGATAAGAATAACAGTCAGGCGACTTTGGATTTGATCGTGAAGGCCTTGGAAAAAGACGCTGTTATTATTTATAAAACGGACACGATGTATGCCTTAGGCTGCCACATTGGTTCGACCAAAGCGGTCAATCGCATTTGTGAGATCAAGGGAATTCAGGCTTCTAAGAATCGTTTTTCCTTTATCTGTTCGGATTTAAGTTCGATTGCGAATTATGCCAAAGTTTCTGACTTTGCCTTCAAAACCCTGAAAAGGTATCTTCCTGGAGCTTACACTTTTGTGTTGCCCGCGAGCTCCAAAGTGCCATCTGTTTTAGTCCAAGGAAAGAAAACCGTGGGTATTCGTATTCCTGATTATGAGCCTATTTTGTCGATTGTGACTATTTTAGGTTCCCCTTTATTAACCACCTCTTTACCGCAGGATAATCTAGAAGTAGAAGAATATACGGATCCTAGTTTGATTATGGATCGATGGGGTCATGCCGTTGACTTATTACTTGATGGAGGTTTTGGTGGTTATGTGCCTTCCAGTGTGGTGGAAATTGCAGAGGATTCCTTCGAAATTATTCGTAAAGGAGCAGGTGATTGTTCCGCCTTTCATTAAGACCATTTTAGGCTCAATTTGTCCGGTTTTGTGTGTTTCCAGCGTCTATGAGACCACAAGTATTGTTCTGGGTAGGCGTTGATAGACTTTTCTAAACGACGGGCAAATCGTTCAATGATTTCTCCCGGAGCTAATTCATCAAAAGGTACATTGGCTAACAATTCGTAAGTCATCGTATATTTTCCTCTTTTCTTACGAATTAATTCGGCAAACACCACGGGATATTGATAATCTCTAGCAAAGCGCTCCATACCGGTAAAGAAGGCCGTGTCTTGGTGTAAAAAGGTTGTCCAATAAGCACTTTCCGGTTTCTGAGGAGCTTGGTCAGCAGCTAAACAAATGACGCGGGGAATATTTTTACGCTCTCTCGTTAATAAAACGGATTCTCTCTTTTCTAACAAAACCACATGCCCAAAACGCGAACGTACCTGCTTCGTAAATTCATTAAAAGTAGGATTGTTTAGCTTTTGGTAAATCACATCATGCGGATTCTTGCTCAAAGCTAATCGGTGTATCGCCCATTCCCAATTGCCTTGATGACCGGCTACCAAAATGACTGGAATTCCCTTTTTAATGAAATCGGTTACCACATCCTCATTTTTTATTTCGAAGCGATCGAGCATTTCGTCTTTGCTAATCGAAACCCCTTTAAAAAATTCGACTAATTGATCAGTTAAATAGCCATAAAAGCGGTAGGTCAGTTTACCTAATTCTTTTTCAGAAAGCGTTGGGAAAGACTTTTTCATGTTCCTCTGAATCACTTTCTTTCGGTAAGGGATCAGGTAATAAAACAAGAAAGTACAAAATGAGGCGAAACCGTACAATACCGGCAAAGGTAATCTTCCAATTAGTTTGTACAGAAACAGGGGAGACGCTTTCATTCTTATTATCTTTGTTCTTTGGTTTTACAAATATCCGATTTATTTTTGGGAATGCACATTGAGACTCATTATTTGCCTAGTCTAGAATACATGACGGCATTGCTTCAGCATCCGTCCTTACTTTTCGAGGTGGAAGAAAATTTTCCTAAGCAAACGTATCGAAATCGCTGTCTGATTTTAGGGGCAAATGGAGTGGAAAGATTGACTGTTCCCGTGATTCACACCTCTGGTCTGAAAACGAAATCAAAAGATACGAAGATAGATTATTCCCAAAATTGGATGAAGCAACACCAAGGTGCCATTCAGGCGGCTTATGGAAATGCGCCCTATTATGAATATTTTGAGCCATATTTACAGCAAATTTTTGCAAAAAAAAGGTTTTTTTTAGTAGATTTAAATATTGATCTCCTGAGTTTTGTTTACCGTATTTTAGATGTTCCTCTTGTATTTGAGAAGACGCATACATTCGGGGTTTATGAAGGAAAGAGTGAGTTTGATCAAATAAGTGCGAAAAAAGACTGGAAAACGCGTTCAATCTATCAAAATAGATCGTATCGTCAATGTTTTGGAACGGAATTTGTTCCGAACTTATCGATTCTAGATTTATTGATGAATCACGGAAAAGAGTCTTTGACTTTTTTAAAATAAAAAGGGAACAATTTAGGGGCATACATGGTTGATGCAGGTAAGTTGTACGAAATAAAAGGAACAATATGGAGGCTAAATTTTCGAATAAAGTGAAGGAAGTCATCTCGTTAGCGCGAGAAGAGGCATTGCGTTTAGGTCACGATTACATCGGGACTGAGCACTTGATGCTGGGGATGATTCGAGATGGACAAGGTCCGGGAATTGATTTGTTATTGCGTTCAGGGGTATCCCTGGATTCTTTACGTCAAAGTATCGAACACGCTACCTCTTCCACTAAGCGTTCTTCTTTTGATCGCGATACCATGTTAAATATTCCATTGACAAAGCAAGCAGAGAAGGTTTTGCGTTTGACTTATTTGGAAGCTAAATATTTCAAAACTAATGTGGTGGAAACAGATCATCTTTTGATGGCGGTTTTACGTGATGAAGATAATGTGGCGACACAGATTTTGGAGAAATACCAAGTCTATTACGATTTAATTAAAGAAATGGTAGAATTCCAATCGGGTAACGGTCAAGGAGCTAATCCGAAGTCAAGTTCAGATACAGATGATAATGACGATGATTCTCGCTTGTACAGTGCAGGATCTGGTGCTACTGGCGGAGCGGGTGCAGGTAATGCGACCGGCGCTAAGCCAGGTGAAAAGAGCAAAACTCCCGTTTTAGATAATTTCGGTCGCGACTTGACGAAAGTCGCTGAAAACGGAAAACTTGACCCCATTGTAGGTCGAGAGAAAGAAATCGAACGTGTGGCGCAAATTTTATCTCGTCGTAAGAAAAATAACCCTATTTTAATCGGAGAACCCGGAGTAGGTAAAACGGCCATTGCGGAAGGTTTAGCCTTGCGCATTGTGCAAAAGAAAGTGTCCCGGGTACTTTTTGGCAAACGTGTTGTTACGCTTGATATCGCGTCTTTAGTGGCTGGTACGAAATACCGTGGTCAGTTCGAAGAGCGCATGAAGGCGGTGATGAATGAATTAGAGAAGTCTACGGATGTGATCTTGTTTATTGATGAGTTGCATACGATTGTAGGTGCTGGTGGCGCATCCGGTTCATTAGATGCCTCGAATATGTTCAAGCCTGCCTTGGCGCGTGGAGATATTCAAGTGATTGGTGCTACTACCCTAGATGAGTACCGACAATATATTGAAAAAGATGGTGCTTTAGCACGTCGTTTTCAAACCGTAATGGTGGATGCTACGACAGTCGAAGAAACTATCGAAATCTTGCATAATATTAAAGATAAATACGAGGATCACCACCACGTGATTTATACGGATGAATCAATTATTTCTGCGGTTAAATTATCAGATCGCTATATTTCAGATCGTTTCTTGCCAGATAAGGCGATTGATGTGATGGATGAGGTGGGTGCTAGGGTTCATATTTCGAATATTCAGGTTCCTGCGGACATTGTGGCTTTGGAGAATCAGATTGAGATTGTAAAGAAGGAGAAGAATCAGGTGGTGAAATCGCAGAAATATGAAGAAGCGGCGCAGTTACGTGATCGGGAGAAGAAGTTAATTGATCAGTTAGAAATTGCGAAGACCAATTGGGAAGAGGAATCTAAGAAGCAAAAGTTCACGGTAACGGAAGAGCATGTCGCTGAGGTAATCGCGCAGATGACGGGTATTCCGGTGAATCGTGTTGCGGCCAAAGAAGGTGAGAAATTGCTGCAAATGGAGGAGGAGTTGACTAAGCATGTGATTGGTCAGGGCGATGCCGTTAAGAAATTAGTGAAGGCTATTCAGCGGACACGTGTGGGTTTAAAAGATCCGAACAAACCGATTGGTTCGTTTATCTTTTTAGGCCCAACCGGTGTAGGTAAGACTGAGATGGCGAAGGTGCTAGCTACTTATTTATTCGATAAGGAGGATTCTTTAGTTCGAATTGATATGAGTGAGTACATGGAGAAGTTTAGCGTTTCTCGTTTGGTAGGAGCGCCTCCCGGATATGTAGGTTATGAAGAAGGTGGCCAATTGACCGAAAAGGTTCGTCGGAAACCCTATTCCGTTGTCTTGTTGGATGAAATTGAAAAAGCGCATCCTGACGTATTTAATTTGTTGTTACAGGTGTTGGATGACGGTATCTTAACGGATGGTTTAGGCCGTCGGGTAGATTTCCGTAATACAATTATCATTATGACATCCAATATTGGAGCTCGCGATTTGAAGGATTTCGGTTCGGGGATTGGATTCTCTACGAAATCTCGAGTTGATAACATGGAGGAGCAAGCGAAGTCGACTATTCAAAATGCGTTGAAAAAAGCGTTTGCACCGGAATTTATCAACCGTTTGGATGATATCATCGTGTTTAATTCATTGGAGCGCACGGATTTACACAAAATCATTGATTTGATGTTGGTGAAATTAATGACCCGACTGAGCAATTTAGGATTTGCCGTGGAGTTGACGGAAAAGGCAAAAGATTTTATCGCCGACAAAGGGTATGATCCACAATATGGGGCAAGACCATTAAATCGTGCGATTCAAAAGTATTTAGAGGATCCTTTGGCAGAAGAGATTTTGAAAGGGGAGTTGGCCGAAGGTGAGTTTATTGAGGCAGATTTTGTGGCGGAAAGTGAGGCATTAACATTGATTAGAAAGAAGAAATAATACAACCCAAAAAACTATTTATTACATGCAATTAGTACAAGGAAAAGTCGTTTTAGTGACGGGAGCATCTCGCGGTATTGGTCGGGCAATTGCCAATCAATTTGCACAGGCGGGTGCTAACGTTGCTTTTACTTATTTGTCGTCTGTGGAGAAAGGAGAGGCTTTAGTAAAGGAATTGGAAGCTTATGGTGTGAAGGCGAAAGGATATCGTTCGGATGCCTCGATGTTTGATGCGGCAGAGGAACTGGTTAATTCGGTGATTACAGATTTTGGTCAAATTGATGTACTAATTAATAATGCAGGTATTACGCGGGATGGTTTATTGATGCGTATGACCGAAGAGCAATGGGATGAAGTTATTCGCGTTAATTTAAAGTCGGTTTTCAACTTAACAAAAGCGGTTATCAAGCCGATGATGAAAGCAAAATCGGGTTCAATCGTTAATATGACTTCGATTGTGGGTGTCAAAGGAAATGCGGGCCAGGCAAATTATGCGGCTTCTAAAGCGGGAATTATTGGTTTTACGAAATCGGTGGCCTTGGAATTGGGTTCACGTAACATTCGTTGCAATGCCATTGCACCTGGATTTATTGAGACAGAAATGACTGGTGAATTAAATGAGGCAACCGTGGAGGAATGGAAGAAATCGATTCCATTAAAACGTGGGGGCGAAGCGGCTGAAGTAGCGAATGTTTGTTTGTTTTTAGGATCTGATTTGTCCTCTTATGTGACGGGTCAAACGATTCAAGTAGATGGAGGTTTATTGACCTAGATTTAACTAATTTAACTTGGAAGCCTCAATTTATGCTTTGGCAAGATTGAGGCTTTTGTTTTATGCGATATACTTTAGTCTTCTTTATCGGGTTTTTAATTTTTTCCTGTAAGCGCATTGAACCTTTACAGGGAAACGTGGCTACTTATTCAACGAATTCGGTTAAAGTTCAGCCCAAAACAATCCTCGTCGATTTTTCTTTATCCTATGATAGTCTATTGACTTATTTCGGCTTGGAAAAGGGGCGTTCGCTTTACAATTCAGAGAAGCAAGCTGGAATAGACTTCCCGCTTCGACTTGATTTAATTGCTAAGCCGCAGATTAATGTTCGGAAAGCCAATAATGTCCTTTTGAAATTGCCCGTTGAAGTTCAGGCAAAACCCAATATAGCCGGGATAAATACGGGTCTTATTCAAGCGAAATCAACGATTCAACTCGATTTTAAATGGTTATGGAAGGATATTAATCATCATCAGGTAGATGACCTGCAGATAGGATATTCGTGGAATGCTAAGCCTGAAATGCGCGTATTAGGTTTTCCAATTCTGGTGCATGGAATAGTTGATCCGTTGATTCAAAAGAACCTACCTGATATTCAAACTAAAATTGAGAAACAGGTTAATCAGTGGTTGAGTCCAAATAATTTGGGGAATTTAATTAATCGGATGCCGATGAATTACCCCACGGAATTAGGTGAAATTCGGTTAACCTCTGCGGATGTAGATTTGAAGGATCTAATTTTTGATGACAAAAAAATTACAGGGAAACTGCATGTGCGTACGGCTTTATCCCTGAGTGATGAAATGGAAAACCCCAAGCCAAATCGCTGGGTAGAGCTTCAGTCAACGGGAAACAAGTTGCCGTTTCAGGTGGATTATTCGTTTGGCCGACTAGCGAAAATGATTTCGGCCTCTTTGAAGATTAAAGAAAATCAGGTTAATGTTTGGGCTGATTCAACGTCCATGCAAGTAAAATTAGTTGGCTTAGCAGGATCAAACTCTTCAATTCAATTGCGTGTTAAGCCCTTGCTCTTGGCGGATGGTCGGATTTCAGTGGCTTGGTCTACCATTGAAATGAATGGAATTTCTTTTCTGATGCGCGGGATTACGAAAAGGAGAATTAAAAAAGGATTGGGAATGTTTGCTTGGTCTATTGACCCTTACCTCAATAGGTTTAATCAGAATGCTTGGGGGTTGAAATTGGTAGATGGAAAGCTTGCTATTTCGTCCCTTTATTACACGATGAATAGTGTGGGTATCCATGGTGAAGTTGGAGGAAATTGGGAGCTAAAAAAATAGTCGTAGCTTTGTCCTGAGAAAATAAACCATCTTATCGCTTTTTAAAGAGGAA
>JBJTMW010000204.1:0-3339 GCA_046070715.1 Aquirufa sp.
ATTTGTGCAGATTTTCGGGAAACGCCCGATGCACTTATTTGGAAGCCTAGGAATCTTGTCCTTTTTAACTGGTTCTTTCTTGACCGTTTATCTGATAGGTGATAAATTATACAACATTGCTTATAATTTAAAGTACCGCAACGTTACAGACAATCCCCTTTTCTTTTTAGCTCTTGTGGCCATCATATTGGGTGTACAACTCTTTTTAGCCGGATTTATAGGAGAGTTATTGATTACGAACTCCGATAAGACGACGAATTATCAAATCAAGGAAGAAATATCCTAATTATGCCAAACAATGATCTAAGCTGGCTAAGCCGCTCTGAACTTTTGATCGGACCGGAAGGGATCGAGAAATTACAAAAATCACACGTTTTAGTAGTCGGATTAGGTGGCGTAGGCTCTTTTGCCGCTGAATTCATCGCACGTTCAGGCGTAGGCCGAATGACCATCGTAGATGGCGACGTGGTGGATCCCACGAACCGCAATAGACAATTGCCTGCTTTGGCGACAAACCATGGGGTTTCCAAAGCCCAAATCATGGCCGAACGCCTATTAGCCATCAATCCAGCACTCCAATTAACAGCGATCGAGCAATTTCTAAGCCCCGATGAGGCGAAGAACTTGTTAGAGACAACTAAATTTGACTACGTGATGGACTGCATCGACTCTGTCACTCCTAAAGTCACCCTGCTAAAAACGGCCTACGATTTAGGATTTAAAATTGCAAGCTCGATGGGTGCGGGAGGCAAAATGGATCCCACCAAAATCAGAACAGCCGATTTATTTGATACCCGTGAATGTTATTTAGCCTCACTAGTGCGGAAACGCATTCGTAAAATGGGTGTAGGAAAAGGAATTAAGACTGTTTTCTCTTTGGAAAAAGTCAAAGACGAATCACTTATCTTAACCGACGGCAGCAACTTCAAGAAGTCTGCCTACGGAACGATTTCCTATTTACCAGCCGCCTTTGGAGGGGTAGTCGCATCGATCGTCATTCGCGATTTATTAGACGAGCCGATCCCGATGGAGAAAAAACTCAAATTACCGAAACGAAAATGATCAAAATAGGCGTCGTTAATGTATCCGACCGAGCAAGCGCGGGTATTTACGAAGATATTCCCGGCAAGGCTGTGGTGGAATTATTGAAAGAGTATTTGGAATCTGATTTTGAGGTAGTTTATGCCGTCGTCCCAGACGAACAAGATCAGCTCGAAGCCAAGATGATCGAAATGTCTGAGGAAGTTTGCCTACTCGTAACAACGGGGGGAACGGGACCTGCCTTACGAGATGTCACCCCGGAAGCGACAGAAGCCGTTTGCCAAAAAATGATGCCGGGTTTCGGAGAACTAATGCGCTCCGTGAGTTTACAATATGTACCCACTGCGATTCTTAGCCGTCAAACAGCCGGCATTCGCAACCAAACCTTGATCTTAAATTTGCCTGGAAAACCGAAAGCCATCAGACAGTGTTTGGAGGCCGTTTTCCCAGCTATTCCATATTGCATCGATCTAATCGGTGGACCTTTTTTGGTTTGTAGGGAGGAGAATATGAAGGCTTTTAGGCCAAAGTAGAGTATAGATTATAGAGAAGAGAGTATAGATTTTTATCTCTTATCTCTACTCTATAATCTCTACTCTTATTCTTCATTAGCTAACAACATCCCATACAACCTCTCCGTCACCACACCCCTCTTACCATCACCTATCTGCTTGCCATCAATGGAGAAAATAGGCAAGACGCGCTTCGTACTACCGGTGGTGAAGACTTCATCCGCATTTATAAAATCTGCTAAAGTACATTTACCCACTCGAACTTCGTAAACCGAGGAAGCTAAGGCTATCACCTTTTTACGGGTAATACCCTCTAAAATATGATCCGAAGGCGTATGAATGACTCCGTCTTTGACGTAAAACAAATTCGACCGCGAGGACTCTGAGACACCAAACTCAGGAGTATGGTAAATCAAATCATCGCCTCCAGCTGTACGAACCGCAGGCATTTCACGTAAAGCGAAGGCATAATTCAGCGATTTAATATCCGCCATTTCACGCTTGTATTCGCGACTCATTAAGCGCATTCCTGCGGTAGGTTCCGCGAAAGAGAAAACGCCTGGAAAAATATACAATTCAGACTCCCCTACCGGATCGAAACCATTAGAACTAAAACCTGCTGTTAAGACCAATTTGACTCCAAGGCAGGGATCTACGGATTGAGCTGCGATCTCATTAATTAAAGTAGCTAGCGACTCTTTAGAATAACTATGTGGCAAACCCATTTTAGAAGCCGAACTCAAAAAACGATCTAAGTGATCCGACATAAAGATAGGCTTCCCAGCCATAATGCGGAAGAAATCGAAGATGCCAAAGCCACGTAAAAAACCGACATCCTTCACGGAAACAGTCACTTTTTCAGGATCTTGCCAGTGGCCTTTATAATAAATGGGATATGCCATTTTGTTGTAATTTTTGAACTAAATGTATGGTTTCTTTGGCCTCTTTCACATCATGGACCCGCAAAATGGAAGCCCCTTGCAATAAAGCAACCGTGTGTAAAACGGAGGATCCATTCAATGCTTCATCCGCAGAAATGCCTAATTCTTTCCAAATCATCGTCTTACGCGACAAGCCTGCTAAGATGGGGGCACCAAGTAATTTAAAAGAGCGTAAATGCGCTAATAATTGATAATTATGATCCAACGATTTAGAGAATCCAAAACCGGGATCCACGATCAAATCCTTGAAGCCGCGCGAACGTAGCTCCTGTACTTTGGACAACAAATCCTTTAAAACCTCCGCCACGACCTGTTGGTAGTTTGGAACCTCGTGAACGGTTTCGAAACGCCCTACGCTATGACTCAAAATATAAGGGACTTGATTTTCGACGATGTAATCGAACACACCCTCGTCCATTTGGCCTGCACCGATATCATTAAATAAATGGGCTCCAGCCGCTATAGCAGCCTTAGCCACCGCCACACGGTAGGTGTCGATAGAAATAATCACCGAGGGAAATTCACTTGATATAGCAGAAATAATGGGACAAACCCGATCAATCTCTTCTTGTGGACTTACTGAAGCTGCTCCGGGTCTTGTCGAATGACCACCTATATCCAAAATTAAGGCGCCGGCCGCAATCATCTCAGAAGCTTGTTGCAAAGCCAAATCAACAGAGCTAACCCGACTTCCTTCGAAAAATGAATCAGGGGTGATGTTTAAAATTCCCATGATTTGGGGCTGCGCAAAATCAAGCAATTGCCCATTTAAACGGATTGTTTGACTTGTGGAAAAAAGAGCGTCCAAATCGAGTGAATTTTAGGATAATTTAAATAATTTTGTA
>JBJTMW010000205.1:0-3294 GCA_046070715.1 Aquirufa sp.
TTTAAATGTGTGGGCACCCCGGACGAACAAGGCTAAAAAAGCCGTTTTAGTCTACATCTACGGAGGTGGATTCCGCAGTGGAGGAACAGCCTGCCCGATCTATGACGGAGAAAATATGGCGCAGAAAGACATCGTTTTTGTCAGCATTAACTATAGGGTGGGCATTTTCGGATTCTTAGCTCACCCAGAATTAAGTTCGGAGGCTTCGTATGGAGCGTCCGGAAATTATGCCTTATTGGACATGATTGCGGGATTGAAATGGGTGAAGGAGAACATTGCATCTTTCGGTGGAGATCCTAATCAGGTAACCATCGCAGGACAATCCGCTGGTGCATTCGCGGTGAACTTCCTGTGTGCCTCTCCTTTAGCAAAAGGTCTGTTTCAAGGGGCAATCGCAGAAAGTGGTGCTAGCATGCTTCCAAGTCCTTTGAGGCCAGCGATCACCAAAGCCCAAGCGGAAAATAATGGTCTTGAATGGGCGACGAAATTAGGTGCAAAGTCTCTCGCCGAACTACGCGCCATGTCTGCAGATGCTATTCAAAAAGCTGGAGGAAATGCTTCACCCTATTCAGACGGCTATGTTTTACCTTTGGCAATGCCAGAGATTTATGCCAAAGGTTTGCAGAATGATGTCCCCATTTTAGTGGGTTGGAATTCAGAGGATCGTTTAAGTATGAAGGCCGCTGAGCCGGAGGTTTTTAAGGCGAATTTAGATAAACGTTTTGGTGTACGAGGCCAGGAATTATTTAACTTTTACGGACCATCTGGCTCTTTGGATTTAGGTCGCGATGAAAGCTTTGGAATTCAAGTGCACACCTGGGCAAAGACGCAAAGTCTTCGCGGAAAGGCTCCTGTTTACGTTTATAACTTCAACCGAGCAGTGCCAGGTTATGATGAATCTACTCGTTTTGGAGCTTTTCATACGGGAGAGGTTCCGTATGCCTATGCTAATTTACATACCGTAAATCGCCCATTTGAAGCAGTAGATAAAGTATTAAGCCAAAAAATGTCTTCCTATTGGGTCAATTTCACGAAGACTGGAAATCCGAATGGAGCTGGTTTAGAGGTTTGGCCTACGTTTAAAAACAATACACAACAAGTTCAAATCCTAGACAAGGTCATCGAAACCAAAGAATTACCTTCGCGTAAAGCATTAGAATTACTCGAAAATTTAAACTAAACCTATCATGAAAAAAATACTCGTATTATTTCTTTCGCTACTTGCTTTCAGCGCAATGGCAAAACCCACCGGCACCTACAAAATCGTCGTTGAAGGCTTCGACTGGGGCGCTGGAGTGAACAAAGTCATTCTAGCCTTGAGTGACACCACCTCTAATGTGAATGCAGCAGACTATACCGTTTATGCTAGCCGAAAATTAAGCACAGGTCCAATCGCTGACGCAGATCCTAAACGCGAAATCGTTACTGCCTACGTTTCCGATGAAACTGGCGCGCGTGTTCGTACCGGCAAAAACATCACCCTGGTATTAGCGGTAGGCCCTCAACTGCCTATTAGCTCTCCTTTCCAATACCTGAGAAGTAAAGGGAATGTGTGGGTAGATTATTCCCTAACCATCGTACAACCTAAAACGGGGCAAGTTTGGGATACGTCAACGGGCAAAATCATGCCTTTGATTGATCAATTTGACCTAACGGGCAAATACGTATTCAACGATAAATTGACCATGTCTTACGCGACATTTACTCCCAAAGTGAAGAAGGACAAAGCACCATTAATCATCTGGCTTCACGGCGGTGGCGAAGGTGGAACGGATCCTACGGTCCCTCTTTTGGGAAACAAGGCTGCCAATTATGCCTCAGAAGGCATACAATCCATTTTCGAAGGAGCTTACGTATTATCCCCACAATGCCCAGGCGCTTGGATGCACAATGCACAAGGAGTGGGCACGCAAGGCAAGGACAATGACATCTACAACGAGGGTTTGATGGCTTTAATTAAGGATTATGTCAAAGCAAATCCAGGTATCGACCCTAGTCGAATTTATGTGGGCGGCTGCTCGAATGGAGGCTATATGGCCTTGAAATTGATCTTTTTGAACCCGGATTATTTCGCGGCTGGATACATTAGTGCTTTGGCCTATAAATCAGAATACATCCCCGATAGCGATATTCAAAAGATTAAAAACGTGCCTATTTGGTTTGTACACTCCAAAGACGATAAAACCACCATCCCTGACATTACCGTGGTACCTGTGTTCGACCGATTGCGCAAGTCGGGTGCGAAAAACGTCCACTTCACTTACTACGATCACGTAACAGATATCACAAATTTCTACGGTGGAACAGGCTTCGAATACAACGGCCACTGGTCATGGGTTTACCTACATGAAAACCTGCCTAGAACGGATTTAGACGGTTCACCCGTTCGAGTGAATGGCAAGCCGGTTACCATCATGGAATGGATGGCGGCACAGAAAAAAGGGAAATAATTAAAAAGGACAGCCTGGCAGCTGTCCTTTTTTTTATCGTGCAACAAGTAAATAAAAGATCAATAAGAGAAAGGCAATCACTAGCATGGCTTTCCAATGTATGCGTTGGTATTCAGGGTATTTAATGGCAATGAAGGCCATCATCCCTAACGTTACAAGATGAAGGTAAATTCTAGGACTTTTAAAATCACTTTCGTAAGATAAGAGGTAAATGCAAATAGCTTGATTAATGACTAAGCAAATTGCAATGCCGTACTTTTTCAGGTAAAGACTTAAGGTGTTTTCCATTGTATATAGTGGTTAAAATTGTGTTTTGTAATCTAGACAAATTCTAACACCTTTACATCACAAACCCCTTATAAATCAATCACCTATGAAACACACAAAACACCTCCTCCTCCTCTTTAGCCTCCTATTCGTAGGCGAAATCAGTGCGCAAGCACCCAAAATCGTGGCGGGCATCAATGTCGACCGCGTTAAACGATTAGAAAAATTTGTTCAGTCCGAAATGGATAAGGGAAATATCCCTGGGGCCGTAACGATGATCATTCACAATGGCCAGGTAGTTCACCAGGGAGCTTTGGGATACAAAAATGTAGCTACAAAAGCCCCCATGACGACGGATGATTTATTCTATATTCAATCGATGACGAAGCCCATTATTTCTACCGCATTTATGATGTTGTACGAAGAAGGCTATTTTAAATTAGACGATCCCGTTTCAAAATACTTGCCTGAATTCAAAAACTTCCGCGTCGTTAGAAGTGTGAATGACGGGCCCAATGACCCAACAGATAGCTTAAAATCAGAAATTACCATTACTCAATTATTAAGTCATAGCGGT
>JBJTMW010000206.1:0-11251 GCA_046070715.1 Aquirufa sp.
TTAGTGCCAAAACAAAAATGAATTAGAATGAATAGATGATCAAAATTAAAGAAAATATCCCTATTTTTCGATGAAAATTTAGCTAAACCTATCCTACATGAATTCCGAAAGATTAGAGACCATTTTGGCTCGAATCCAACAGCTGCGTATTGCGGTGATGGGGGATTTTGCGTTGGACTTCTATTTTGACCTACAAACATCCACTGGAGAATTTTCCCTTGAAACCGCAAAAGAAGTGCATCTCGCTTCGCAGCCACGGGCTTATCTGGGTGGCGCGGGTAATGTGGCCAAAAATCTAGCCATCTTAGGCGCGCAAGTTTCGGCCTTCGGGGTACGTGGAAATGATCTCTTTGGTAGAGAGATGGCATATCAAATGGCTACCCTAGGAATCGATGCCACGCACATACAAGAAACGAATATCGACACCCCTACTTATTCGAAACCGCTACGAAACGAGGAAGAATTGAATCGGATCGATTTTGGAACTAGATCATCGAATTTTCAGAATAAAACCAGCGAGTTAATCTCAACCCTACAATCAGCCTCTTTCGACTGGATCATATTCAATGAACAATTTAGTATTCCCCTTTTGCAAGCGAAGCAGATCGAATCGCTAACAAATCAACAAGCCCTAGCGGATCTTCGTAGCTTAGGCAGCTTCGCGAAAAACCTCCCATTAAAAGTGAATGAAGCTGAGTTTATCAAAATACACCAAAAGCCAGCGACACCGGAAAACATCAGTAACTGGGCTGCCGCCCGAAAACAACCGGTCTTAGTCACCTTAGGCGAGAAAGGGATGGTTTACGCTAGCGAGCAAGAGTTTCATCACCAAGCTGCCTTTCCAGTAAGAGGTCCTATCGATACGGTGGGTGCGGGAGATATGGTGGTGGCGGGTTTCTCTGCGGCAAGAGCAGCAGGGGCAACGGTGGAGGAAGCTTGTGAATTTGCCTCTTTGGCCGTACATATCAGTATTCATCAAATCGGCGAGACCGGCTCCGCGAGTCCGGACGCCATTAGACAATTACACCATGGACATTCAATCGCTTAGATCGGAAATCAAGGAATATACGGAAGGCGCATTATTGCCTTTCTGGATTCAGCGCACGGTAGATCAAAAACAGGGTGGATTTATTACGCATTTCGATGAATTTGGGGAAGATGCGGGGGATGATGAGAAGTCGCTGATTGCGATGACGCGTTCTGTGTTTACCTACTCGCAGGCCTATCGCCACGGTTTTGGAGGGGAAGTAATGAAAGAGATGGCGGCACACGGCGTTCGGTTTTTACTGGACAAAATGTGGGACGCTAAAAATGGGGGATTCCATTGGATGGTGAACCGGGCTGGTGAGGCGACGAACAAGCAGAAGATTGGCTATGGGCATAGTTTTGCCATTTATTCCTTAAGCGAATATACGCTGGCGACGGGGGATCCGGTGGGTTTGGAATATGCAGAGAAGGTCTTTGATTTACTCCAAAAATATGCCGTTGATACAAATTATGGTGGCTATTGGGAATTCTTTGCGGAAGATTGGTCGCTGATGGGACCAGGTGCTCCGGGTGGGGATCGAAAAACCTTAGATGTGCATATGCATTTGATGGAGGCTTTTACGACTTTGTATGAGGCGAGTGGGAAAGAGATACACCGCAGAAAGCTGCAAGAGTCGATTGATATTTTGATTCATAAAATTATGGACCCCAAAACCGGAACGGGTATCCCCCAGTTTTGGGCGGACTGGAGCGTAGCGCCACAAATTAAATTCGATATCGTGTGGGGATGGGATCGCTTTCAGGATGGAGGCCAAAAAGCCTCAGCCGTCGACAATACCTCCTACGGCCACAACTCGGAATTTGGCTGGCTCTTATTGCATGCGTTGAAGGTGGGCAAGATTGATGCCGCACCTTATTTGGACAACATCAAAAAGGCTTTCTACCATTCAATGGAAAATGGCATCGACTGGGAGTATGGCGGAGTCTTTGTGGAGGGATCGCACAGTGGCGGACCGACGGATTTAGAAAAAGAATTTTGGCAACAGGCTGAAATGCTCATCGGAATGCTAGACGCCTATCTTTTAACGAAAGATCCGCAATTCTTGAAGGCCTATGAACAGGTGCATCGATTTGTTTTTGATAAAATGATTAACCGAAATACCGGCGAATGGTGGCCGCTGATGACCCGCGAGGGAGAACCGATTTGGCGTCATATGGCCCATAACTGGAAAATAAATTACCATAATGTTCGCTCGATGATTCTCTCCTACGAGAAGCTAGGCGAAATAAACCAATACCTATGACAAACATTAGTCGCCGCGATTTATTGATTGCGTCTGGAACCGCTGCGGGAGCAGCCTTTTTACCTTCAGCTGCCTCCGCCGCACCTGTTGCAAAAGCACATAAATTCGAGTTCTCGCTGAATATGAGTACGATTATGGGCCAAAAGTTAGGACTCATCAAAGAACTCGAAGTCGCCTCCGCGGCTGGCTTTCAGCATTGTGAGATTTGGGTGCCTACGCTTGAGGCCTATTTGAAATCAGGTGGAACACTTCTAGAAGCAAAAAAGCGCATCGATGACCTAGGAATTAAGATCCAAAACGCCATCGGCTTTGCTCAGTGGATCATAGATGATGAGGCGACTCGCAAACAAGGTTTGGAACAAATGAAACGCGAGATGGATATGCTCGCACAATTAGGCTGTTTCCGTACCGCTGCTCCTCCCATGGGCGCCACCAAAGAAGCCGGCCTCGACCTACGCCGCGCCGCCGAACGCTACCGCGCCATCCTCGACTTAGGAGTCAGCACCGGCGTCACACCACAATTGGAAATGTGGGGACACTCAAAAAACCTAAACCGTGTCGCGGACGTCCTATTCGTCGCCGCCGAAGCCGGTCAACCTAACGCCAAACTACTATTGGACGTATTCCACCTCTACAAAGGGGAATCCTCGATCGACTGCCTCCACCTCGTAGGAGAAAACTCGATCGACGTCTTCCATGTAAACGACTACGTCACCTCCATCAAACCCACCTCCATCACGGACGGCGACCGCATCTACGCGGGCGATGGCGAAGCACCCATCAAAGAAATCATCAAGCGCTTGAAACCATCTGAAAAGCCAGTCATTCTCTCTCTGGAACTATTCAATAAGGAACTTTGGGCACAAGATCCACTGAAAGTGGCGAAGACGGGGCTGGAGAAGATGAAGGGGATGATCTAGGCATAAAATAAAAGAAGCGCATCTTTCGATGCGCTTCTCAATAATTCTGTTGACCTACCAGGATTCGAACCTAGAAAACCAGAACCAAAAACTGGTGTGTTACCATTACACCATAGGTCAATTCCATAATGTGATGCAAAAGTAAGGGCTTGCACCCAAATTATCAAATGTTACCTAAAAAATAATTGAATTATTTCGGTCATTTTTTGCTTAAGCGCTCACAATCAGCGCATCAAATTCGATTATTCTTATACTAATTCAAGGGAAGAAACAACCGACTCCGCGTGAATCTTACGAACAAGGCCTTGCAATACTTTGCCCGGTCCACATTCGATAAATTCTGTCGCTCCTGCAGCTACCATCGCTTCTACGGATTGTGTCCAACGAACGGCACCTGTTAACTGAGCAATTAGGTTCGCTTTGATTTCAGCTGGATCTTGAGAAGGTTTTGCGTTCACGTTTTGGAATATAGGGCAAATAGGGCGAACGATTTCCGTTGCTTCGATGGCCGCAGCTAATTCCACACGTGCAGGTTCCATGAAGGGTGAGTGGAAGGCTCCACCTACTGGCAAGGGCAATACGCGCTTCGCTCCTGCTTCTTTCAATTGCACACCTACTGCTTCGATTCCTTCTACTGATCCAGAGATCACGACTTGGCCAGGGCAGTTAAAGTTCGCTGCTACGACGGATGGACCGTAGGCACTGCAAATAGCTTCAATGGTTGCATCCGGCAAACCTAAAACGGCAGCCATCGTACTTGGCTCGATTTCGCAAGCCTTTTGCATAGCCAACGCACGTTGATAGACTAATTTTAATCCATCTTGCCAGCTCAAACCACCTGCAGATACTAAGGCAGAAAACTCACCCAAAGAGTGACCTGCCACCATCGAGGGAGCGAAGTCTTTCCCTAATTTGGGAATTAAAATAGAATGCAAATAGATCGCAGGCTGTGTCACTTTCGTTTGCTTTAATTCCTCGTCCGTCCCCTCGAACATCACAGAGGATAAAGAAAAGCCTAAGATGGCATCTGCCTCATCGATAATCTGTTTTGCCAAAGGAAAATTCGTGTAAAGATCCTTTGCCATTCCTGGAAACTGCGAACCTTGACCTGGGAAAATATATGCTTTCATAAAGAGTATTTGATATTTTAATTTTTACAAAGATAGGCCAAAAGCCCTAAATGGCACAATCGTCCACCGATTTACCCCAAAATAATCGATTCTTCGCCACCCAATCATAGGCTTTATCCAAGATAAAAGTAGGCAACAAAAACACGATACGTAGGGGTTGAAAATACCAATGCGCCTGGGCTAAAATACGAGACAAGGCATCCGACTTTACATAAACTTCGTTGCCCACTATCCATTTAATGCTATCGATGTCTGGAAGCGTGAAAGCGGTAAAGGAAGTTTCGGGAAGAATCTGCAGATTTCCTGCCACTATCCGCTTCAGCAGCTTCGAAGCGAAGCGACAAAAGCGGCAATTGCCATCGATTAAAACGATTCCGTCCATGTTAGCGAACTAGTTCTACCCAGCCTTTAAGACTCTTGTTTTGCGCCGATTTATCAAATAGATCGAAGACTACATCACACGTATAGAAATAAGAAGAGGCTGACATTTGCACCCCGTTTGCGTCTGTTCCATTCCAACCAAAACCATCCAATGGTCCCGAGTATTGGTAAATCAATTGTCCATTGCGATCCACGATTTTACACGTAACTAAACTCACAAAACGCGGACAGCGCATCGGCTTAAAGGAATCATTCAGGCCGTCGCCGTTTGGACTAAATAAATTAGGTAAGTCAAACGAGGCACAGTTTTCCACGCAAATCTTCGTGCTAGGTCCACTCTCCTTCCCTAACGCACTCACCGCCGTTACGTAATAACAACCGCGGTAGGAATTTTGCAACACATGACTGTAGTTTGTATACGGAACCGTGTTTAAAAGCGTGAAGGGTGAGGCAGGGTCTTTGGCATAATAGATCTTATAGCTCACAATATCCGGATCACAAACTCCTGAAACTGTAGGGGTCCAAGAAAGCTGATTCGTAAAGCTACTGAACGAGCAATCCGCCTTTGCATTTAAAGAAGCGCAATCGACTGAATATACCTGCAACGACGGTGGACAAGGGAAAATGTCCGTTTGGGGAACGCCGCAAATAATTTGGGACTTGTTTATCAACTCCATCGCGGGTAAGCCTGGACCATAGGATCCCAAAGTCTCCACATAATAGCAATACGATGAATCCGTCTTCATGGCTACCGAAAACGTCCCATCAGCAGCATAGGTATCTGCCCCACTATCTACGTATTTGAAGGTCGCAGCCGTGCTTACCGGCACATCAGCAATGCGATTAAAAGTACCAGAGCCACGCGGCGTCTCACGGTAAACGCGGTGAACCTTGTTTTCATTCGTCCAAGGCACCGAAGCAGCCCAACTTAATTTCACCGAAGCAATGGCCACCTGTGTGCTTAAACGCACATTGGAAGCCGGCGTAGGAGACTCTAACAAGGTCCGGACCCCATTCAGCGTATAATAGAAATCCGTCCGGTAGCGGTAAGACACGGCCGTCGTATTAATTCCCGAATCTATATAAGACGTGTCATTGACTGCGGTGCGAATCGATGCCGAAATAGGCGAACCAATCGCCCCAAAAGCTCCCGCCCCTGACGCACGCATCAATTGATAACTGTAAGGTCCCGGATATTGCAAGGTGTCTAATTTCACCGGACGCGTCCAACGTACGAGGTTCTCCCCTGCCGTCGTGCTCGTTTTCAACACAGAGACATTCGTCATGATAGGCGAAGCACTCGCAATTAAATAACAGGCTGAATTCGACATCGGACTGAAATCGTCTACGCCTTTCGTATTCGTAAAAGCCACCACTAGCACATAGGAGTAATTCGTATTTTTTACGATCGCATTATCAGTGTAAGTGGTTGCGGTAATAGGTAATCGAGCTAGTTCTGTGTAACCTGACGCCGTCATTCCCGTGGCGCAATTCGCGTTCACGATGGCATCACATGACCCTTGCTTCCGATACAAAATCAAGGTCGCATTCGGTAAAGCGCAGGTATAACTAGACCATCTAAGCGCAATGGAAGTACCTACGCCTGCCGTGGCTGTGACGTTTTTGACAGCCGGTGCCAGCACGCGAATATTCCAAATCTTACTATCCACTAAATTACTCGCCCCCGCACTCGTCACAGGAGGAAAATCCTCTGCCTTAAAGAAGACATCATAACCTTCTTTACGAATGTGCACACAATCCGTCTGCCAATTAAACGTACCTATTGCCGTTAGAGCCGTTTGGCGTGCTGCAGCGGTGAACGTCGCATTAGGAGGTTTGACAGAATACGTGGTATCTATGGCATATACATTTCCACTACTGGTGATGGTAATGGGATCTACTCGTCCGGTTTTAGAGACCTGATCAATGGCCGTGATGGTTTGATTAATGCGTGTTCCCGCTTGAACGCAGACATCCGCAGGTACCGTTAAAAGTGGTCCCCGGTTATCTAAATCTTTTACTTCGATCTGCATATCACGAACGGTTTCGGATATTTTCACGCCGTTTCTCCATTCTTCTATGATAAATGCGCAGTTATAAATACCCACTTCTTGGGGTGATTTCCAGATTAAATCTCCAGTTTTAGCATTAATTGTAAACGAAGAAGGCGTCGCAGAAACTTCATTAGGCTGCTTGAAATTAGGGGCTAATAAACCGCGGCTTGCTGGATCACAGGTTAATTCTGCGCCTGTTCTGGAGACGGATAAGCGGTAGGCCAAAGAATCTCCCTCCGCATCCACCGCATTCGAATTATGGATGAAAGGTTGTCCTACCACCGCCGTTAAATCGACAGCTGGGTTTAACAAAATAGGGGTCGAATTCAGGCCTAAACCCGCATTAATAGAAAAAATAGTCTCCACATAAAAGGGTACATCCACCGATCGCGTGATATTTAAAACACCATCATTTCGATTAGGAACGGCCACGGAGACTTTATAAAACAAGGATGCCGCAGGATACGTATATTGAATTTTGTAGACATTTTTCATCGTCCCGTTCCCCAGATTAATGGGATATCCCGCAGAGCGACGAGCCGCCAAAATACTAGAACCATCCCCAAAGCAAAAGTTCACGGTATTCTGCTCCACATTCGCCCGGTTATTTTCCGTGTAGGTGGTCAGGGTGAATTCAAAGGTTAATGTTTTATCGGAAACACGCTTAACCGTGATCTCTCCCCCCTTTAAGTGGGTTGCTTGCGCGGCAAAACTTAGCCCGCACAAAAACAGAAAATAAAGGCTTATTCTTTTAATGAACATAAAACATTTTTGATTAGCTGTAAGTTAAGAAGGCAATTCGTTTTTTTCAAAAAAAATGGATTTTTTACATTTTAAATTTGATAGAGCGGCAATTCGATTGTAGTTTTGGTAGCTAAAAAAAATCGAACCTGTTCGTTTATTTTTATTTCCTCTTAACAAATACATTTATTTATGGCTTGGTTAGCAAAATCACTTAATTCTTCACTCGGGAAAAAGCTCCTGATGGCCATTACGGGCCTCTTTTTAATTAGCTTCCTGTTAGTTCACTGCAGCTTAAACGCGCTAATCTTCCTAAATGACGGAGGAGCAGCCTTTAACGAAGGCGCAGAGTTTATGGGAACAAACCCGGTCATCCGCACCATGGAGATTGTGTTGTTCGCGGGCTTATTGTTACACATTTATGACGGTCTTCGTCTTTGGTTAGAAAACAAATCAAAACGCCCAGTCGCTTACGCGAAGGTGGATGGCGCTGCGAACAGCAAGTGGTATTCTCGCTCGATGGGCCTTTTAGGAACTTTATTATTATTGTTCTTAATCCTTCACTTAAAGCATTTTTGGTACTTCTCTCGTCTTACTGAGGGCTTAGAAGACCATACCTTATATGCAGAAATGCAGGCGGTGTTTATGAATCCAGTGGTAGTGGTGGTGTACGTTTTAGGATGTATTTCGTTAGGATACCACTTATTACACGGTTTCTCGAGTGCTTTCCAGTCGATCGGTTGGAATCACCCTAAATACACGCCTACGATCAAAACGATCGGAGCGATCTTCTCTATCGTTATTCCTGCGGCTTTTGCTGCGATGCCGATTGCCTTTTATTTCCATTTGATTCAATAATATTTCAGCGATTCGATTGATATGACAAAATTAGATGCCAAAATTCCAGAAGGCGCTTTAGCCGACAAATGGACCAAATACCGTTCCAGCGTTTCCCTAGTAAACCCTGCGAACAAACGTAGCTTAGAAATCATCGTCGTAGGTTCAGGCCTAGCAGGTGCCTCTGCCGCTGCATCTTTAGCTGAATTAGGATATAAAGTAAAAGTATTCTGTTTCCAAGATTCTCCACGTCGTGCGCACTCGATCGCAGCACAAGGGGGTATTAACGCAGCGAAGAACTACCAAAACGACGGTGACTCTGTTTACCGTTTATTCTACGATACGATCAAAGGTGGTGACTACCGTGCGCGTGAGGCGAACGTTCACCGTCTTTCAGAAGTATCTGGAAGCATTATCGACCAATGCGTAGCGCAGGGGGTTCCTTTCGCACGTGAATACGGTGGATTGCTTTCTAACCGTTCATTTGGTGGAACGCAAGTACAACGTACCTTCTACGCAGCAGGTCAAACAGGTCAGCAATTATTATTAGGTGCTTATTCTGCTTTGCAACGCCAAGTGGGAATGGGTAATGTAAAATTATATACCCGCCACGAAATGCTTGATGTCGTAACCATCGATGGAAAGGCACGTGGTATTATCGCTCGGGATTCAGTGACAGGAGCTTTAGAGCGTCACTTCGGACACGCCGTGTTATTGTGTACAGGTGGTTACGGAAACGTCTTCTACTTGTCTACTAACGCGATGGGATCGAACGTAACGGCGGCTTGGAAAGCGCACAAAAAAGGGGCTTTCTTCGCGAACCCTTGTTACACACAGATTCACCCGACGTGTATTCCGGTTTCAGGCGATCACCAGTCGAAATTAACCCTGATGTCTGAGTCCCTTCGGAATGATGGTCGTATTTGGGTTCCTAAGAAACAAAACGATAACCGTAAGGCGAACGAGATTCCAGAGGACGAAAGAGATTACTACTTAGAGCGTCGTTACCCTGCGTTCGGAAACTTAGTCCCACGTGATATTGCATCGCGTGCAGCTAAGGAACGTTGTGATGCAGGTTTTGGTGTAGGAACGTCTAAAATGGCGGTTTACTTAGACTATGCTGCGGCAATCATCCGTTACGGAAAAGGAGAAGCAAATAAACACAATATGCACAATCCATCAGATGAAGAGATTCAAGCGATGGGTAAGGCAGTCGTAAAAGAGAAATACGGTAACTTGTTTGATATGTACAAGCAAATTACGGGTGAAGATCCATACGAAGTGCCTATGCGTATTTATCCGGCGGTTCACTACACGATGGGTGGACTTTGGGTAGATTATAACTTAATGACCACCGTTCCAGGTTTATACGCCTTAGGAGAAGCGAACTTCTCTGATCACGGTGCGAACCGTTTAGGAGCCTCTGCCTTAATGCAAGGTTTAGCAGATGGTTATTTCGTGATTCCGTACACAATCGGCGCTTACTTAGCATCAGAAATTCGTACGCCAGCGATGTCTACGGATTCAGAAGACTTCGTAGCGGCAGAGAAAGCGGTACGTGATCGTTTAGAGACTTTGATGAATATCAAAGGAAACAAGCCGGTAGATTACTTCCACAAGCGTTTAGGTAAGATCATGTGGGATGAGTGTGGGATGGCGCGTAGCGCGGAAGGTTTGAAAGCTTCTATTAAGGAAATTCAAGCCTTGCAGAAAGAATTCTGGTCAGATGTGAAGATTCCAGGTGAAATCGATAACCTAAACCCTGAATTAGAGAAAGCGGGCCGTGTGGCTGACTTCCTAGAATTAGGCGAGTTAATGTGTATTGATGCCTTGGATCGCAACGAAAGTTGTGGTGGTCACTTCCGTACGGAATACCAAACAGAAGACGGGGAAGCCCTTCGTGATGACGAGAACTATGCTTACGTAGCAGCTTGGGAATACGAAAAACAATCGACTTTCAAACTTCACAAAGAAGAATTGAAATACGAAAACATCAAAATTGCTCAAAGATCTTATAAATAATTCGATACAATGGAAGGACATTTAAACCTGACACTCAAAATTTGGAGACAAAAAAATGCAAGCGTAGCTGGTAAGTTCGAAACTTATCAGGTGAGCGGCATCTCCACAGATATGTCATTTTTGGAAATGATTGACGTGTTAAACAACCGTTTGATCGAAGAAGGAGATGATCCAGTAGCATTTGACCACGATTGCCGTGAAGGTATTTGCGGTATGTGCTCGATGTACATTAACGGTCGTCCTCACGGGCCTAACCGCGGTGTGACGACTTGCCAATTGCACATGCGTTCGTTCCAAGATGGCGAAACAATTACGGTAGAGCCTTGGAGAGCGAGTGCATTTCCAGTAATTAAAGACTTAGTGGTGAACCGTTCTTCTTTTGACCGTATTATTGCGGCAGGAGGTTTCGTTTCAGTGAACACAGGTAATGCGCAAGATGCGAACAACCTACCTATTCCTAAAGATGATGCAGACGAGGCTTTCGCAGCAGCGGCTTGTATCGGTTGTGGTGCTTGTGTAGCGGCTTGTAAGAATGCTTCAGCGATGTTATTTACGTCTGCTAAAGTTTCACAGTTAGCTTTATTACCTCAAGGTAAAGTGGAAGCAGCGACTCGTGCGCAAGCGATGGTTGCTCAGATGGATGAAGAAGGGTTCGGTGCTTGTTCAAACACCGGTGCTTGCGAGGCTGAATGCCCTAAAGGTATCTCGATTGAGAACATCGCACGTATGAACCGCGAATATTTCTCAGCGACATTCTCGTCTAAATAATTTTCAATTTATAGCCCCTGGATGCAATTTCAGGGGCTTTTTACGCCCTTGTTTTTAGAACCTACCCATTCCAAATCTGCTGAACGCAATCCACCTGCTGGTTGGAT